>JAGQTW010000204.1 GCA_020438785.1 Mycobacterium sp.
TTCTCTAGAAACGAGACTTTAGAACGAGACAGACCTCGGGGTGGACCTTACGCGATGACGCTGCGGTCTCGCCCGGTGGCTTTGGCGCTGTAGAGCGCCTGGTCGGCGATTCCGATGAGTCCCGCGGGGTCGCGAACGACCTGGTCGGGCAGGCCCGCGCCACCGATGCTCACGGTGATCGACAGTCGGTGCCCGCCTGTGACGATCTCCGTCTCCGAGATGCTGCGCCGGATCCGTTCGGCCATGTCGGTCAGGTCCCCTCGTCCCGCTCCGGGCAGGATGACGAGGAACTCTTCTCCTCCGTAGCGGACGAGGACGTCGCCGTCGCGCAGGACCTGGCGAGTGGCAAGGACGGCGGATTGGAGCACTCGATCACCGACGAGGTGGCCGTAGGTGTCGTTGACTGACTTGAAGTGGTCGAGGTCGAGGATGAGGAGTCCGAGGGAGTCTCCGGACCGCTGGGAACGAGCGACTTCCTCCTTGAGCCGCTCGACTCCGAACCGGCGGTTGTAGACAGACGTCAGCGGATCGAGAGCGGCAACCCGTTGCAGATCCTGGTGATTGAGGGCATTGGTGAGGGCGACGGCCAGGTTGGGAAGAGCCGACTCGACGACGGCGACGGCCTCGCGATCCATGGGGCGGGCTGCCGCGAGTACCAGGACGCCGACGGTGGCGACTCCGTGGCGGACGGGAAGGACCCGCACCTCGGCAGGGACGAAGGTGACGACCGTCTGTTGACCGTCTCTCAGGATGACGACCAGGGGGTAGTTGTTCGTCATTGAGCGTGCCGATGTGGTCGGTGCTGTCGCGGCTGGGTTGATCTTGTTCGTCTGCACCGTCAGTGTGACGAGGAACTGATGGGTGCACGGCGCCACCGCTGAATTCTTGGCAGATCTCTCCGGCGGCGCCGTGCGTAGTGCGAAAGGCACTGATGGTCACGGTAGAGGTCGATCCTGTGTGCGTCGAGTCCCGGCTGGTGGCTGGTGAGCTGCGGTGTCCGTCCTGTCTGGGCGGGGTACTGGCCGGCTGGGGTTATGCCCGTGTTCGTCGGGTGGTCGGGATGGTTGAGCCGGTGCGTCCGCGGCGGTCTCGATGCCGTTCGTGTGGGGTGACTCATGTGTTGTTGCCGGTGACGTTGCTGCTGCGCAGGGCCTATGCCGCGGAGGTGATCTGGGAGGCGTTGGCGGCCAAGGCTGCCGGGGCCGGGCATCGCCAGATCGCGGCGCGGCTCGGTGTTGCGGCGTGCACGGTGCGCGGATGGTTGCGGGTCATCGCGGCCCGGGCCGAGGCGGTGCGGCACTGGTTCGTGGCGATCGCGCTCACTGCGGGGGTGGATGTGTCGATCCCGAAGTCGACCGGGTCGGGGTGCGGGGATGTGCTGGCCGCGATCAGCGTCGCGGCCGAGGCGATCACTGCGCGGTTCGGGCCGGCGTCGGTGCTCGGCGCGGTGACGGCCGTGGCGGTCGCTGTAGCCGGCAGCGGCGGGCAGCTGCTCTGTCCGGGGTGGCCGCCGGCGCGAGCGGCGCGGTGAGACAACACAGGCTGCCCCTGCCACAACGGGCATGAATGGTTCATCGTCGCGGGGATGACTGCCTGGCAACGGGTTTGGGCGGCATCACCTGTTGATGAGGAGATATTCGTTGGCCAGCGAAGAGGCGAAGCGGCGTGAACGCGCCCAGGCGATCGGCTTGTTCCGGTACCAGTTGATCTGCCCGGCGCTCGATCCCGGGCTTTCGACCAAGGCCCGGGGCCGGCTGGTCCGCCAGATCGCCGCGGGTGAGCACACCGATCCATTCGGCGCCCGGGTGCGCTATTCGCGCGACACCCTCGACCGCTGGATCCGCCGCTACCGGGCCGGCGGATTCGATGAGCTGATTCCCTCGCCGCGGTCGGTGGCCGCGCGCACCGATGCGGCGACCCTGGAGTTGGCGGCTGCACTCAAGCGGGAGAACCCGGCCCGCACCGCCGCCCAGGTCGCGCGGATTCTGCGGACCAGCGCGGGCTGGGCACCGTCGGAATCGACACTGCTGCGTCACTTCCACCGTTGCGAGCTGATCGGCCCGAAGGCCGGCGATCGGCTGCCGGTGTTCGGCCGGTTCGAAGCCGAAAACCCCAACGACCGCTGGACCGGGGATGCCCTGCACGGCCCTCGGATCGGGGGCCGTAAAACGTATCTGTTCGCGTTCCTCGACGATCATTGCCGGCTGGTGTGCGGGTATCGGTTCGGGTTCGCCGAAGACGCTGTGCGGTTGGGGGCCGCACTGGAGCCCGCACTGGCCAGCCGCGGCGTCCCGGGCAGCGTCTATGTCGACAACGGCTCGGCGTTCGTGGATTCCTGGCTGCTGCGGGCGTGCGCGAAACTGGGCATCCGGCTGGTCCATTCCACCCCGCACCGGCCTCAAGGACGGGGCAAGATCGAGCGGTTCTTCCGCACGGTGCGGGAACAGTTCCTCGTCGAAATCACCGACACGACCGCCGAGCAACTGGCTGCCGCCAGCCTGGATGCCCGCACCGCGTTGGCTGAACTCAACGCGCTGCTGACCGCGTGGATCGAAACCGAATATCACCAGCGGATCCATACCGAGACCGGGCAAACCCCGACCGATCGCTGGCAGCAGGGATGGTCACGGCTGGGACGGACCCCGGCGATGCCCACCGCAGCGGATCTGACCGAGGCGTTTCTGTGGTCGGAGTACCGGGTGGTGACCAAGACCGCCACGGTGTCGCTGCACGGCAACACTTTCCAAGTCGATCAAGGGTTGGTGGGACGCAAAGTGGAACTGGTGTTCTCACCGTTTGACCTGGAAACCGTCGAAGTGCGCTACCACGACAAAAGTTACGGGAAAGCGCTGCCACACAACATCACTCGACACGTGCATCCGAAAGCCCGACCCGAAACCGCCGAGGTTCCTGCACCGCCAGCCACAGGGATCAATTATCTACAGTTGACCGCGGCGATCCATCACGAACAGATCCGCGCCGATCGGCGCATCGGCTACGACGCCCTGTTTGGCGCCAAGGCCACCCACCACGAAGAGCAGATCCCCGGACAACTGAGCATCACCGACCTGCAGGCCGCTAGCCAGAATGAGGCATCAGCATGAGTATTGAACGGCTGCAATCCTATTACGGCTTCACCCGGATGCCGTTCGGGCGGGGTTTGGCCCCGGCGATGCTGCACCGCCACCCCGGCCACGCCGAAGCGGTCGCCCGGATCACCTGGTGTGTGGATCAACACGCTATCGGCGTCATCACCGGAGAAGTCGGCGCCGGTAAAACCGTCGCGATCCGCGCCGCGACCGCCGCCCTCGATCCGGCGCGGCACGTCATCATCTACCTGCCCAACCCCTCAGTCGGAGTTCGCGGCATGCTCCATCACATCGTCGGAGCACTCGGGCGGGTGCCCAGTTTCTACACCGCGACCCTGGCACCCCAAGCCGCCGACGCACTGGCCGCCGAGCACGCCGAACGTGGCCGAACCCCGGTCGTGGTCATCGACGAAGCCCACCTGCTCGACAACGCGCAAATGGAGGCCATCCGCATGCTCACCAACCACGACATGGACAGTGGGTCACCTTTCGCCGCGCTACTGGTCGGACAACCCACCCTGCGCCAACGACTACGCCTGGGCGTGCTGGCCGCACTGGATCAACGCATCGCCGTCCGCTACGCCCTGGCCGGGATGACACCAGGCGACACCGCCGACTACATCACCCATCACGCCAAAATCGCCGGTCGCACCGACCCGCTGTTCTCCGACGACGCGATCACCGTGATCCACAACGCTGCACGCGGATACCCACGCGCAGTGAACAACCTCGCCGTGCACGCGCTGACCGCCGCCTTCGCCGCCAAAACAGCCATCGTCGACGAGAAATCCGCTCGCATCGCCGTCACCGAAACCGGCCACGACTGAATCACCCAACCCGCGACGTCAACAACCCGACGACGCCGTCACCGATCCCACCAAGGCCCTGCCCGCTCACGCGGGCAGGCCCTTCATCACATCGGCATCATCGGCAACAACAATGACGGCATCCTCAACACCCTCGACGACGGGCAACACCGTCCCGGTCACGGTGACCTCAGGAGGCAGGCGGAGAACCCGGACTTCGTGTGAGCGGACGACGTTCTGGACGGCGTCGGAATCCGCGAGACCCGACGCGTCCCGAATGCCGAGTGAGCCGACGAGGTCGACGCGGCCGGCATTGACCACCAACAGGGCGGCTCCGTCGATACCCGTACGTATCGTCAACTCGTGGAGGGTCGACTCGGCCAGTGACGCGAGTTCCAGGTGCGCGGCGAGCGCCTCTCCGATGGCCGATATTCCGTCGTTCACCCGGTGACTGGCGGCCAAGCTCTCAACGAGGCGGTTGAAGGAGTCGGCAGCCTCGCCGAGCTCGTCGGTGGAGTCGACCGGAACGTGGCAGGATTCCGGGTCACAAGAAGTCCAGTCGCCCGTCTGTGTGGCCTCGCGCAGCGATACCTCGACACGTCTCATGCTCACCGCGAGTGCTTGCAGCCGGACTCCCACCACCATCTGGACGAGAGCGGTATTGATGGCGCCGACCAGCAGGCCGGCCAGGATCGTCGCAGCGAAGAAAGCTGGGCGGAGCGCGACGTCATGCGCGACCCCCAGGGGGATTACCGCGAACGGGAAGATGAGGCCGATGAGAAGCCCAAACCCGATCATCCAGATCCGCAGATCGAGCAGGACGCGACTGGTCAGACGGGGCAGCCAGCTGCGATAGGACAACATCGGCGTCGGCGGTGCGGAAGCGGTCACGTCCGTCATCCTGCACCGCCTGGCCGCTTTGGCCCAAGCAAGAATCTGACCAGTCTCGACTCTTTAGAAACGAGAGCATGCGCACGACGACTGCGTCAAACGCACCTTGCTGATACGGGCACCTATCTCGTTTCCCGGGGCGGACCAGCAGGTGGCAGAGTGTGCGGGGAATGGTTCACCATTGCCTCTGCGCAGACGCGGGGGATTCATGCAGCGTTGGGGGCGACGATGATGTCGGTCATCAGTCGTCGGTTCTGGCAAAGCGACCACTATAACTGGCTGTCGGGATACCTGGCGGCCCGAAAAATGAGCGGGCCCACTCGCGCTGTGATGGCCTTCCTGAGCTCGTCATTTGTCGCCTGTCTGATCGTGTTGTTGACCAGCCAGGATGGCCCCCGCGAGCCCGTCCCGGTGGCAATGACCTGGATCGCTGTGATCGGCGGGCTGGCCGGGATGGCATTATTTGCCTGGCGGTGGCCAACCCGCGCCCAATCACTGGCCTTCGTCGTAGTCGTCAACACCTCGATCGCGCTAGCCTGTCTGGCCCACCCCAATCCTCTAGCCGCCTTGATCGGCTGCATCGCCTTCGCTACCAGCGGCGCCTACGTCGCCTTTTTTCACAGCACCGGATGGATGCTCTATAACTTCGGGGTGGCCGCTATGGTCGCCACTTTCCAAGCCGTGCGGCTGGCTATGACGGGACATCCCGCCCTGGCGGGGGTGGACTGGTGGCTGATCGTCGAAGTCAACGTCGCCCTACCGCTGGGTGGCCAAATCCTGGTTCGCGCTCTAGCGGGGGATCTGGTACGCGCCGATACCGACCCCCTAACCGGCCTACTCAACCGCCGCGCCTTCCACCGCAAAGCCCTGGGGATGATCCACACACGCCCCAGCAACGCGAACTACCTGATGGTGATGCTGATCGACCTGGACAACTTCAAAGCACTCAACGACACCCACGGCCACAAAGCCGGCGACCAGGCCCTAGTCCACACCGCCCGCACCCTGTCAGCCACCGCCGATCCACAGGTGGTGATCGCACGAATCGGCGGCGAAGAATTCCTGCTCGCCACCACCGCCCCAACCTGCACCGCCAAATCACTCGCCACCCAACTCTGTACAGCCATCGCTACCACTCCAGAACGAGTCACAGCCAGCATCGGAGCTGTGTGCACCCGCCTCGATAGCACCACGCCAACCGATCACGACGTACTCCTCGAAAAACTCGTCGCGGCCGCCGACGCGGCAATGTATTCAGCAAAACGCGACGGCGGCAACCAAGTCCATCACCCCAACCACCCGAACACGGAACAGCGCTCAGTTCGGGGCACATCAGACAGGAATTGATCAGCCTCGAATCTCTGGATCTGAGACAAACCCTGAAGTGCATGCGGGCGAGAACCGCGTCCGAGACAAGAACCGGGCCATCCCGATTCTCTAGAA
>JAGQTW010000205.1 GCA_020438785.1 Mycobacterium sp.
GCCCGGACCTTTGCACTCCACGGCCCTCTACCGGCCCAAATCTCCAGTGCCAGAAGGCAAAAAGAACGGGCGGCCACCGCCCACTCACCTCCGGAAAGGAACCCACCATGGCTCACGAACTCGATCAGACCGCAGGCAAAGTCAGCTTCGCCGACTCGCGTACCGACGCCTGGCACCAACTCGGCCAGCAGGTCGGCCACGCTATGACCGCCCGCGAGGCTCTGCACGCCGCCCACCTGGCCAACTGGAACGTCCGCAAAATGGCGCTAGTTGTCCCCCAGGAGCCGGTGATCAGCGAAACCGGTGTCACCACACCCGCCCCGCTGGCAGTGCCCGACCAGTGGGCCACCGTGCGCACCAACCCCATCACCGGAGCCCTCGACGTGCTCGGCGTGGTCGGCAACAAGTACGAGCCGATGCAAAACGAAGCATCGTGTGACCTGCTCGACGCGCTCACCGGAGAAAGCGGTGCGGTCTACGAGACCGCCGGGGCGCTACGCGGCGGGCGCGAAACGTTCGTGACCATGAAGCTGCCCGAATCCATGGTGTTCGACGGAATCGACGGCACCAAGGACCGCACCGACTTCTACCTGGCCGCGCTGAACTCTCACGACGGGTCCAGCAAGTTCCGCTTCCTGGTGACGCCGGTGCGCATCGTATGCGCCAACACCCAAAGCGCGGCCATCGCACGCGCGGCGGCCAGCTTCGGCATCAGCCACACCGGCGGGGCCGCCGTCGCCTTGCAGGAGGCCCGACGAGCACTCAAGTTGAGCTGGCGCTACGTCGAAGCGTTCGAGCAGGAAGCAGCCGCCCTCTACGCCGCCCCCATGGACCTCGACCAGATGCGCCGTTTCGCCGGCGAGCTCGTCGACGTCGACGGAGCCGAGTCCAAGACCACGGCCCGCAACCGCCGCGACACCGCCAACGCGATCGTCAAACTGTGGGTGTCCAGCCCCACCGTCGCCCCGATCGCCGGCACCCGGTGGGCGGCCTACAACGCGGTCACCGAGTACGTCGACCACTACAGCAAGGTCCGCGCCGCAGGAGATCCGCAGTCGGTACGGGCCCTGCGCGCAGTCACCGGCGGCAGCACCGCTCAGACCCTAAAGACCAACGCCTTCCGGATGCTGCAAACCCTCTAACCCCCCGGGTGGTCTGGCCCGCCCCGCGCGGGCCAGACCACCCCATCACCCACGATCCCGAAAGGAGCTGCCATGCAGGAACATCGGGCACGACAGCCACGGCTTTACCGACCCGCACCGATGCCATCGGGGAACTGCACAGGCGGAAGCGCCTGCGGCGCTGCTGAACACCGGGTCCCTACGGGCCCCGGCGCTAGTTTATTTGCCTTCTGGCTTTCGATTATGGCCGGCGGCCCGCTGCGTGCAAGGCCACGGCCTCCGCTGCGCTCCGGGCCCAAGGGCTCGCAAAATTCTTTCGAGGCTCGCTGCGCTCGCGCGAAGAATTTTGCGCCCGGACCTTTGCACTCCACGGCCCTGATGCCGGCCCAAATCTTCAGTGCCAGAAGGCAAAAAGAACGGGCGGCCACCGCCCACTCACCCCATCGATGAAAGGTCACCATCACCATGAGCGAGAACACCACCACCGTCACCGACAACGACACCAACGCACAGGTCGCGGCGGCAGGCACCCTCGAACACCTCGACCCGCACACGTTGGAGCTGGAAACCAACGTCCGCGACGACGCCGCACTCGACGCTGATTTCGTCGCCAGCATCAAAGAGCACGGCGTGCTCAACCCCATCGCAGCGGTGCGCGGACACGACGGCGTGGTGCGGGTGCGCGCCGGACAGCGACGCACCCTGGCCGCACGCGAGGCTGGTCTGACCAGCGTCCCGGTCTACGTGCGCCCAGCCGGTGCGACCGACGACAAGGCCCAGGTGGTCGAACGGGTCTCCGAGCAGATCGTGGAAAACGACCGACGCCGCGAACTCACCGAAGCCCAGCGGGCACGCGGCATCCAGCAGATGCTCGACGCCGGAGCCTCCGTGACCAAGGTCGCCAAGAAACTGTCCATCGGGCGCGACACGGTCAAATCCGTGGCCACCGCCGCCGGATCACAGGCCGCGATGGAGGCACTCGACGCGGGGCAACTGTCGCTGTCAGAGGCCGCAGTGCTCAGCGAGTTCGATGACGACCCCGACGCCATCATGCGTCTGCTCGAAGTGGCCGGAACCAACCGATTCGAGCACCGGGTCGCCGAAATCCGCCAGGACCGCGCCGCCCAACAGGCCTACCAAGAAGCTGCCACCAGCTACACCGAGCAGGGATACACCGTGGTCGAGGACTTCCCCGCCTACGGGGACACGACCTGCGTGGAACTGCGCTACCTGCGCACCCCCGAGGGCGAGGCCGCCACCGACGAGCATGTCACCGACCCTGCACACTGGGCGGTCTGCCTAACCGAAGTCGAAGGCTACGTCGACACCGAGACCGGCGAACCGGTCGACGCCCACGACATCGACTGGCACGCTCGATTCAGTGCCACGGTTGCCGAGGGCAAGCGCGACCCCAGCTCAGTCACCGAAGTGGTTGTGTGGGAGGCAGATTGGCTGTGCACCGACTACGCCGCCGCCGGACTGGTCTTGTGCGACTCACTGGCTAAGCGCGTGGAAGCCCTCGCCCGCGAGGACAGCGACCATTACGCCGATGACTCCAGCGACCAGGACGCCGAAGCGCGGGAGGCCGCAGCAGCCGAAGCGGCGCGCCGCGAGCGGCGCAAGGTCATCGCGCTCAACAAGCTCGGCGAAGCCGCCCAGCAGGTGCGTCGCCAGTTCATCACCGACAAGATCCTCGCCCGCAAGACCGCCCCCAAGGGTGCGGCGATGTTCGTGGCGAGCTGCCTCACCCGCGACGTGCGCCTGATCGAGGAACACCACGGCGGGCAGATCAGCGCCGAGCTGCTCGGGGCCAGCGACTCGACAGCAGTGACGAAGATGGTGGCCGAGCTGCCCGCCACCGGCGACGGACGCGCCCAGGTGATCACCCTGGCGCTGGTGCTCGGTGCACTGGAAGCCCGTACCGGCAAGGACGCCTGGCGAGGCAGCGGCTGGGGCCACTACGTCGGAGCCGCCGAGCTGCTGCGCTTCCTGGCCGACAACGGCTACCCGCTGGCCGACATTGAGCGCGTCATCCTCGGCGAGCAAACCGCCGATGCACTCTATGACTCGCTGACCGAGCAGTCCGAGCCCGCCGAGGACGACTAGCCCCCGCGTCGGGAGGTGGGGCCGGTCAGCGCCGGTCCCACCTCCCGCTCGGGACCGCCATCAGCAGGACCATGGTCGCGCATTTCATCCACGAAATCGACATCGCCGCGACCAGTGCAGCGGAAGCGCCTGACGGCGCTACTGAATTATTTTTCTGACCGCTTTCTCTTTTCTCAATTGTGGCCGGCGGCCCGCTCCGCGCAAGGCCACGGATACGGCCTAACGGCCCGGAAACTTTTCCACGAATCCGCTCGCAAAAAACGCTCACGGGGAAAACTTTCCGTCCGGACCTGTGCACTGCGCTGGGCCCTACGCCGGCCATGACATTGATGCGAGAAAGCGCCAAAGAACAGGCAGCACCACAGCTGAACAGGATTGTGCGGACGCATGTTACGACCGATTCGAGGGTCCGATACCAGCCAGAGCCGTACCGGCCGAACAGGTTGCCTTCAGCGTAATTACGCGCTGATTCTCGACCGGTCAAAAGGTCACAGCTTACCCACAAATAGCCCGATAAATGTTGCCTGACACGCCGAAATGCCGATATAATCGAAATAGATAACAGCAATTCGTGACAACCCTTAAGGAGTGAGAAATGACCGCCATCACCGTCTACACAAAGCCCGCCTGTGTGCAATGCAACGCGACCTTCCGCGCATTGGACAAAGCAGGTGTGGATTACGCGAAAGTCGACATCACCGTCGACAGCGACGCCCGCGACTACGTGATGGGACTGGGCTACCTGCAGGCCCCCGTCGTGGTGGCCGGCGGACAGCACTGGTCCGGTTTCCGGCCCGACCGCATAGCTGAGGTCAGCAAAGCCCACCCGCTGAGCGCCTGATCACCTTTGACCACGACAGGAGACCCACGATGTACCAGCTATCCATCGACCACCAAGGCCGGTCGGTCACCACCACCGACCACCCCGACCGCGACGACGCTCACCGCAGCCTCATCAACTACGTCATCGGCGCCGACTACTACCTGCGGCCGCTGCCCACGCACCCCGACACCACCCGCTACGAGCTGCTCGCCCTGGCCGAACCCGACAGCCGCGCCACCAGGCCGCACCACACGGGACACGCCACCATCGCCCCTGCCGGTCACCAAGCCAGCGAGACCGCCACCTACCACGCCACCGTCGCCGCGCAGCGATGGATCACCGACCACCACGACACCTGGCACCACGGAGCCGACACCGACCCCGGAGCGCGCTACCCGCTGGCGGTCCTCACCGCCGCCCGCGCCGAAGGGCACTGCTGGTTCACCGCTGGCACACTCTGGCGCGAAGCCGCACAACTGGCCGGAGTCGAGCTGCCCACCGCACCCGATCAGCATGTCCTGGAGACACTGCGCCACCACGCCCTGAGCCAGGCCGGTACCCACCCCAGCCCCGCCGAGCTGGCCGCCGCCGTGCACGCCGCTTTGCCCACCGCCACCACCACCGACCAAGCCAGCGCCCTGACCTGGTGGTATGCCCTGCTGATCTGGGGGGCCACCGCATCATGACCGCCGCGCACCGCGCCCCACTGCACGTCGTCCCCGACAACGACACCGACCGGGCGGCCACCGAAGACTTCGAGCTCAGCGCTGAGCCGAGCGGCGAAACCATCGCCGCACGATGGGAGCCGGAAAATCAGCTCCTCGGAGCCCTGCTGTGGATGCCCTACACCCGAGCCCGCACGTTCTGCGACCTCATCCCCGACACCGCCATCTGGCGGCCCATGAACCGCTGGGTCTACGAGATCATCCGCCGCGTCACCGCCGCCCGCCGCGACCCCGATCCGGTCACCGTATTGGCCTACGGTCGCCAACACGCCGCCACCCAGTCGCTGGACCCCACTCGCCCCCCGACCGCCGGCCAACACCACCGACTGGCCCTGCATCTGGCCGACCTCTACACCCACACCGTCAGCGCCGCCGCAGCAGCCAACCACGCGCGCGACGTGCTCGACGAGGCGTACCGCCGTGCGGTGCGCGAACACGGAATCCGCATGCAGCAGATGGCCGACAGTGGCGCCGACCGTGCCGACCTCACCACCCACATCAGCACCGCCCGCGACGACCTCGCCGAACTGTGGCGACGCGCCGAAGCGGCCGCCCAGCCCGGATGGGACCAGCCGTGATGAGCCCCGGCCGCACCTCCACCCCGGTCAGCGTCGATCTGCGCATCGCCGCCCGCGCTGGCCAAGCGGTCCAATCCTGCACCGCCCAGGACCACGGCCAATCCGCCCGCACCGCGCACGCCTGGATCGACACCCTGCACAACCGCGCCCGCCGCGCTGCCGAGCGGCAACGCACCCGGTCGCAGCGCTGAGCCTGCGCCCGAACCCGGGTTGTCAGCGGTCGCACCCACAATGATTCGCAGCACCCCACCAGGAAGAAAGGGACTCGCGATGCGGCCCACCCGAGCAGCAACACTGACCGCCCTCGCCGGGGCCCTCATCCCCATCACCAGCCTGTTCGCACCCGCGCTCAGCCATGCCGGCGCCTACACCGTCGCCGCCGGCGACGAGATCGCCGTGCACTCGAACACCGGGTCCACCACCTGCACGCTGGGCTACACCTACACCGCCGGGGCCACCACCTATGGGGTCACCGCCGGCCACTGCACTCGAGGTGGCGGCTCCGCAGTATCCGACCACGACAGCGGGGCCACCGGCGCCGTCGCCGTCGCCGTCAACGACCCCGATCCGCTTTTCGACGACTTCGCGCTGATCAACTTCGGCACCAGCCGATCGGTGTCCACGATCAACGGCATGCCTGTCAGCGGC
This sequence comes from Mycobacterium sp., assembly GCA_020438785.1. Lineage (GTDB taxonomy): Bacteria > Actinomycetota > Actinomycetes > Mycobacteriales > Mycobacteriaceae > Mycobacterium. Next base: position 6,002 of record JAGQTW010000205.1, read on the forward strand.
ATGGGTGTTCCAGATCCCGCAATCACCGTGTGTCGCAGCGAAATCCGCACCAAGACCGTCTGTGGACAGCTCGACGGGCGGCTACTCGGCTACCAATACAGCGTGACCGGGATGCCCGAAAGCATCCCCGGCGACTCCGGAGCGCCCGTGTGGCAGCCCGCCAGCGACGGCACCGCCACCATCGTCGGCATCTGGCTAGGCGAGCACCACACCCACAGCGGCACCCGCACCGGCCGCTTCACCAGCCTGACCGAATCGCTAACCGATCTGGTCGTCGCCGGCCTGCAGCGCTGACCCCGGGAGCGGGCCGGTGCCCGTGTGCACTGAGAAAAGCCGGCGCGCAGCGCCGCCCACATCTATCCACCAACCCCGCGCGCTGGGCTAAGAAACAACCCCGGTCCACTAGCGCCACGGTGCCGATTGCACGAAATACCGCCTCGCAGAACCCGTTCGGGGTGAAGGCACTTATAGTGCCAGCCACTGACGGCCCGTCACCTCGCCCGCGCCCCACCTGTCAAGCGGCGCCGGAGGCGCCGATGCCCGCCTGCGGCGGGCGTGGTCCG
>JAGQTW010000206.1 GCA_020438785.1 Mycobacterium sp.
CTGCACCGCGACATGGGTCCGGTCGTGCGGTACCTCGGCCCGCTGGTGCCCAAGCAGACCTGGCTGTGGCAGGACGTCGTTCCCGCGGGCAAGAGCCTGTCGGCCGATCAGGTCGCCACGCTCAAGAAGGCGATCGCCGACTCGGGTCTGACTGTGCCGCAGCTGGTTTCGACGGCCTGGAAGGCCGCCTCCTCGTACCGCAGCAGCGATATGCGCGGTGGCGCCAACGGCGGCCGCATCCGGTTGCAGCCGCAGCTGGGCTGGGAGGTCAACGAACCCGACGAGTTGGCCCAGGTGATCCGCACCCTGGAGGGCATCCAGGGCGCCGCCGGGTTCGACGTGTCGTTCGCCGACCTGGTGGTCCTGGCCGGCAACGTGGGTGTCGAAAAGGCCGCCAAGGCAGCCGGGTTCGATGTCGAGGTGCCGTTCACCTCGGGCCGTGGCGATGCCACCCAGGAGCAGACCGACGTCGAGTCGTTCTCCTACCTGGAGCCCAAGGCCGACGGTTTCCGCAACTACGCGGGCAAGGGGTTGTCCCTGCCCGCCGAGTACCAGCTGATCGACCGGGCCAACCTGCTGGGGTTGTCCGGTCCCGAGATGACGGTACTCGTCGGCGGTCTGCGGGTGCTGGACACCAACTTCGGCGGGACCAAGCTCGGTGTGCTCACCGGCAATCCGGGTGCGCTGACGACGGACTTCTTCGTCAACCTGCTCGACATGGGCACGAAGTGGGCGCCTTCGCCCGCCGACGACGGCACCTACGTCGGTAAGGACCGCACGACCGGCGCGGACAAGTACACCGCCAGCAGGGTCGATCTGCTGTTCGGCTCGAACTCGCAACTGCGCGCGCTGGCCGAGGTCTACGCCGAGGACGACGCCAAGGAGAAGTTCGTCAAGGACTTCGTCGCGGCATGGGCCAAGGTGATGAACAACGACCGGTTCGATCTGGACTGATCGGACCGGACACGACAGCGCCCCGCGGGCTTGGCCCGCGGGGCGCTGTTCGTCAGGTGCCTAGTTGCAGGTGTTGGCGCTGACCCAGCGGCCGTTCCAGCCGACGCAGCCGCTGACTCCCGGGTTGTTGAAGTCCTCGGGCATCGGCGCGTAGTAGCCAGGCGGCGGCACGTAGGGCGCCATCACGTCGCCGAGGTTGGCGCAGCCGCTCACCGAGATGCGACGGCCGGCGCTCGCACACACGTCCGCGCTTGCGGTCCCGCTGGGCGCGATCGTCGCGATCGCGGCGGGGATGCCGCTGAGGGCCAGAACCGCCGCGGCGGCGCCGCCCACGGTGCGTAGCGAATACTTCATCGTTGTCCAATCTCCTTGTCGGCGGAGCCGGTTCGAAGGCGTGCTGCGGAGTATATAGGCGGTTGCTACCGAGGCCGGGCATCCTGACGTTTTCGCAGCTGTAGCGCTTGTTCACCGCGGCACGGTTCGTCGCCGTCGGCGCACCCATAGGGCCGCGCCCACGACCGTGAGCAGGCCGACGGCCAGCAGCCAGGGCCACGCGCCGTGCTGGTACACCCAGCCGGCCAGCGCCCGCTGGATGCGGCCGGCCGCGCCGATAACCGGGTCCTGTGCGCTGCCGCCGCCGTGGAACAGTCGGATCTCGTAGAGGCCGTAGTAGCCGACGTACAGGCCGACCATGATCAGCACCGCCCCGCTGATCCGGTTGAGGTACGGCAGCACCCGGCGGATCCGGTCGATCAGCGCGGAGTTGGCCAGCGCGACCGCGACCGCCAGCACCCCAACGACCAGGGTGATACCGGCCGCGTAGGCGACGTAGACCAGCACCCCGTCCAGCAGCGATCCGGTACGCAGGCTGCTGCCGGTGACCGCCAGGAACGGCCCGATGGTGCACGACAGCGAGGCGACCGCATAGCCGACGCCGTAGCCGAACATCGACCCCAGCCGCGTGGTGGGTGTCCACCGGCTGCCCAGCTGGGCCGAGTTCCAGCTCAGCGCCGTCAGCTCTCGACCGGACAGCAGCCAAAGGCCAAGGGCGACAAGAACAACGCCGACGACCAGCGTCAGGTATGGCGCGTACTGCTGCACCGTCGAGGCGGCCGACACGGTCAGCAGCCCGAACAACCCGAACACGGTCAGGAAGCCCACCGCCATGGCGGCGGTGGCGGTCAGCGCCCGGCCCACCGCCCGCGGGCGGCTGGTCTGTTCCCCGTTGACCACCAGCGCCAGGTAGGCGGGCAACATGGCGAAGCCGCACGGGTTGAGCGCGGCGATCATGCCGGCGGCGAACGCCAGCCCGGTCAGGCCCTGATCCACGGGCGGCTCAGGAGGTCAGCGCGCGAACCCGGTCGCTGAGTTCCTGCTGCGACATCGCCGAGGTCGGGTTGTTGACGAAGGTCGACGTCCCGTCCGGCCGCAGGAACACGTACGCGGGCTGCCATGGCACGTTGAACTTCGCCCAGATCGAGCCGTCGGCGTCGTTGAGGTTGGTGAAGTTCAGGTTGTACTTCGACACGAAACTCTGCATCTGGGCGACGTCGGAGCGCGCCGCGACACCGACGAAGGTGACCTTCGGGTTGGCGGCGGCCACCGCGCTGACGTTCGGCGCCTCCTGGTTGCAGAACGGGCACCACGGCGTCCAGAACCACAGCACCGCGGGCTTGCCCTGCAGGCTGGCGCCGTTGAAGCCCGCCCCGCTCAGGGTGGTCCCGGTGAAGTTGAGGTCATCGGCCCGCGCGGTGGGCGCCGTGCTGAGTCCCGCGGTCAGGGCCGCGGCCGCCAGCACCAGGGCCAGCGACCTGAGCATGCTGTGCATCCGAATCTTCATGGTTGACCTCCAACTCGACGGCCCGTGGTGGCACGGTGTTGACCGTTGTCTGGTTCACGTTATGGGCCCGGCGAAAACCCGGCCACGTCCCGACGTCAGCGGTCAGACTTGCGTCATCGGACGCCGGCGGGTCATTGACAAATTACGTGACAGTACGGAACATAATTCACCGTGACCGCAGCGGCGCCCGATGGCTCGGGGCAGGCGCGTGGCCGCCCGCGTGATCCGCGCACCGATGCCGCGATCATGGCCGCGGCCCGCCGGCTGCTCACCGAGGTCGGCTACGACCAGGTGTCGATGGAGTCGATCGCGCGCGAGGCGGGCGTCAGCCGCCCCACCGTCTACCGTCGGTGGCCGTCCAAGGCGCATGTGGTGTTCGAGGCGGCATTCGGCACCGCGGGCAGTACCGCGCTGGCGGCGTCTACTGGCGACTTCGAGACGGACCTGCGGGAGTTCGCCCGCGGGGCGGTGCAGTTCTGGCGCGAGCCGGTGGTGGCGGCCGCGGCGATGGGCATTCTCGCCGACCGCCGCCGCGACCCCGCGCTACAGATCCGCACCCAGCAGCTGCTCGACGACAAGATCCGCGCCGAGTTGGCCGCGTTGATTCGCGGGGCGGCCGCCCACGGTGTGGTCCGCCCCGACGTCGACACCGACCTGCTGTTCGACACGCTGGTCGGCACCGCGTTCTACGGCGCATTGGTGGACGGGCGCAACGCCGACCAACTCGCCGACAAACTCTGCTCCCTGATGCTCCAGGGAGTCCGCCCACGACAAGACAGGGAGCCACGATGACCCAGCAGGAATCGGACGAACTCTCGGCGGCGTTTCGCGACCTGCTCGACGAGGTCGCGGGCATCGAGCGGAAGATCCTGGGTGCCGATCCCCCACTCGACGAGCCCGATGTCATCGACGGGTACCGGCTGACGTTCAGCCTGCTGCGGGTCGCCGTGGACACCTACGTGTGGGGTGACCGGGACAACCCGCGCTTCGTCGACGTCACCGGTCCGTACCAGCGGTGGGGCGGGGACAACTCCGACGCCTTCTACCAAATCGCGCCGGTCGATCCCAACCGCACCTACCGCGTCACCGGCAACCGCGGCGACTCGGTGTACCTGTCGATCACCGTCTACGGCGGCCCCGACGACGGGCACTACAGCAACCGGATCGTCGGCACCCTCAACGACCGGTCGGTGGAGTTCGACGCCGACGGCAACTTCGAATTCACCATCGGCCCCGACCCACAGCCGGGTGCCTGGCTGAAACTCGAGCCCGACGCGGTGGTCGCGCTGACCCGCGACTACCTGGAGAACCCGGAGACCGACCGCCGGGTGCAGTGGAAGATCGAGGCCGTCGACCGCCCGGCGCGCCATGTCGAGACCCGCGCCGACCTGGCCCGGCGGATGCGGGCCGCGAAAACGTTTCTGGCCGATCAGGTCTCGTTCATCCCCACCAAGGTCGAACCGCCCAACGAGATCGCCGAACCGTACCCGGTGCCGGAGCAGACGTTCGGGTGGGCGGCCGGCGACGCCGCCTACGCGATGGGCGCCTACGAACTGCGACCCGATCAGGCGCTGATCATCGAGGGCACCTCACCGCCGTGCGTGTTCTGGAACCTGTGCCTGTGGAACCCGTGGCTGCACACCTACGACTACACCTACGAACGGGTCACCATCAACGGGGCGCACATCACCTACGAGCCCGACGGGTCCTGGCGGATCGTGGTCAGCGACACCGACCCCGGCCACCCCAACTGGGTGTCCACCGCGGGACGGCGCAAGGGCCTGATCTGGCTGCGCTGGTTCCTGCCCGAACACACCCCGAAGCGACCGGTCTGCCGGGTGGTCGACATCAAGGAGGTATCGGCATGACCACCGGCGTGCGACGGCCCGAACCGATCCGGTTCACCGATCTCGCCGACCCGGTCTTCCCGGAGGCGGCGAGGCCGATCCGCGACGGGCTGGCCGGCTACGGCGCCACGCTCGAATTGACCCCGCAGGCAATGCTTTCCGCCGCCGCTGAGCGCACCGGTCTCGACGACTTCGGCGATCCCGCGTTCCGCGAGCGTCTCGACGTGCTGTGCACCTCGCTGCGCGAGGAGGCCGGGCTGTCCGACGCCGGTGTCGCGGTGGCCTTCGAGCAACTGGTCGGCAACCTGGTCAATCGCCTGCGGCTCGAGGCGCTGATCGCCCGGCACCCGGAGATCGAGGACGTCGCGATCGAGCGGCCGATCATCATCTGCGGCCTGCCCCGCACCGGCACCACCCACCTGCACAACCTGATGGCCGCCGACCCCAACCTGCGGCACCTGCCGTACTGGGAGAGTCTCGAGCCCTTCCCGGCGCCCGAGGAGGTGGCCGACGAGACGCCGCGGCGGGACCGATGTGCGGCCGGCGTGGATCTGATCAACACGGTGATGCCGGAGTTCAAGCGCATGCACGACATGACCGTGGAGCATGCGCACGAGGAGATCCAGCTGCTGGCCAACGACTTCTCCACCATGCTCTTCGAGACCACGTACTACCTGCCGTCGTTCGCCGCCTACTACAAGTCGCACGACCAGGGCCCGTCCTACGCCTATCTCAAGCGCAGCCTGCAGGCCCTGCAGTTTCTGCGGGGTCCGGACCGGTGGGTGCTGAAGTCGCCCCAGCACCTCGAGCAGTTCGGAACCCTGTACGCCACCTTCCCCGACGCGACATTCGTTGTCACCCATCGTGATCCGGTCGATGTGACCCGGTCGATGGCCACCATGGTGGCCTACGCGTCCCGGATGGGCGCGGCCCATCCCGACCCGGTGCGGACCGGCCGGTACTGGCTGGACCGGGCGGCGGACCTGTTCACCGGCTGCGTGCGGGATCGCGACCTGCTGCCCGCGGCCCAGTCGATCGACGTGCGGTTCGCCGATTTCATGGCCGACGAGGAGGGCACGCTGGCAACGGTTTACGAACTGGCCGGCCAGCCCTACGACGACACCGTCCGGGCGGCCATGCGGCGGTTCATCGCCGATCACCCCCGCGGCAGGCACGGCGAGGTGAGCTACGACCTGGCCGACGTGGGCCTCGACGCCGACGAGGTGGCGCGGCGGCTGCGGCCGTACCGCGATCGGTTCCTGGGCGGGTCCTAGTCCCCCGAACACCTGACGGGCACCGGCCCGGCTAGCGTCCGGCGCGGGCCAACCGGGCCAGCCTGGTGCGGTCGACGAGCACGCAGTCGTGCACCTCGGCCAGTTGTTCGGCCGCGCGGGTGTAGCGGTGGTTCGACACCACCATGGTTGTGCTGCAGTCGTGCACGGCGGCGCCGGCCACCACCTGCTGGATGGCGGCACCGTTGACGGCGCGGGCGGCCCGCTTGCACTGCACCGCGGTGCGCACGCCGTCCCGGGTGGCGATCAGGTCAACACCGAAATCTCCGGTGGCCCTGGTGAATTCGATGGCGTACCCGCGCCCGCGCAGCACCGCCGCGACATAGTGCTCGAACTCGACACCGCCCATCGCATCGACAGCGGCCTGTCCGCTGGCCCGGTAGAGCGCATCGAGGCGGGCATCCCGGCGCCGGTCGAGCCAGGCCAGCCAGGTCCGCCAGGCGCACACCAGGAATGCCGCCGCGCACACCGCCGCCAACACCCACACCGCGCGGTTGAGCAGGCCCGCCAACGTCAGCAACAGGGTCGCGGCCGCCCACACGCCGAGCCACTGCAGCGCCGTCGACACCCCGGTCGTTCGCACCGCGCCACCGTAGCGGTGTCCCCCGACAATCCGGTGTCCGACGAGCCGGGCCAGGCCGAATCGTGACAACCGGTGCGCCGCCTTCCGACGGCGCCGCCGGGCTGGCAGCATCGGTGGCCATGGCCCTCGCGGTGCTCCGGTTCAACTTCGCCTCCCCCGGCGGCGATCCCCGCCGGCAGGGCGCCCTGCTCTCGGCGGCGCTGGAACTGGCGCAGTGGGGCGACGCCCACGGGGTGGCGGCGGTCAGCGTCGACGAACACCACGTCACCGGACACGGCTGGAGTTGCAATCCGATCATGGTCGCCGGGATGTTCCTGGCGCGCACCGCCACGATGTTCGCCAGCGTGGACTGCGCGCTCGGACCGCTGTGGAACCCGGTGCGCCTGGCCGAGGACATCGCCATGGTCGACGCGATGAGCAAGGGCCGGTTGCACACCACGGTGGGGCTGGGCTACCGGGAAGTCGAGTACCGGGCCCTCGGCGTGGACTTCGGTCGTCGCGGCGAGCTGATGGATCAGGCGCTGGCCGCGATGATCGAGGCATGGTCGGGTGAGTCCGGGGTGCTGTCGGGCACCCGGACCAAGCCGCACCCGCCGCTGTACGTCGGCGGCGGGGTGCGGGCCACCGCGCGCCGGGCGGTGCGGTTCCGGCTTCCGCTGAGCCTGCCCGACCACCGCCCCGACCTCGCCGAGTACTACACCGACCTTTGCCTGGCCGCCGACCTGCAGCCGTTCGTGCTGATGCCGCCGGCCGTGAACCGCGGCATGATCTACCTGCACGAGGACCCGGAACGGGGCTGGGCCGAACTCGGCGAGTACATCCTCTGGGAGGCGGTCACCTACGGTCGGTGGTCCGACGACCCGTCCCGGTCATCCATGCATCTTCCCGGTGTGCAGACCCTTGAGCAGGTCAGGGAGTCGGGCCGGTACCGATTCCTGACTCCCGACGAGTTGGTCGACGAGGTCCGCGGCTGCCCGGACTACGGCCCGATCGTGTTGCATCCGCTTGTCGGCGGGTTGCCCGTCGAGGAGGCGTGGAAGTCGGTGCGGCTGTTGACCGACGCGGTTCTGCCCGCCCTCGGCTAGTTGTTTGCTGACTCTTCGGTAACCTCCCGTGCCCGGCGCCGGCGGGCGCAAAAACGCGAAAGTTGGTTCTTAGCAGAGATTTAGGTGCCGCTGCCGGTGACCTTAGATTTGGCCCATAGCGTTCAAGTCAAGATCAGTTGGCCGCCAGGCGAACACACACCAAGGACCGGAACGAGGCCGCGCACATGACGAGTTTCATCTCGCGCTACGGCAACCCCGCCGTCGACTACGACGGCGCCCACATCCGGCCCCATTTCCGCCACGGCGCCACGGTGGTATCGGTCAGTGGCCGCATCGACGCGTCGAACGTCGACCGGGTCAGCGACCACGCCAGGCGCTTCGTGATGGCCGACAAGCCGTTCGTGCTCGACCTCAGTGGCGTGACCTCCTTTGCCCCCCAGGCCTTCCGGCTGCTGTCGGCCGTCGACGACAAGTGCCTGACCGTGGGTGTCGAGTGGGCGATGGTCGCCGGTGATGCGGTCACCCGTCAACTGCGCGCGCGCAGCGACGAGGCGCTCTTCCCCGTCGTCGGCTCGGTGGCCGAGGCGGAGCGCGAGTTCGACGGAGCCGTCATGCGCCGCCGCCGCATGGTGTTGCCACTGCTCGGCAACACCGCCTGAGCTGCCCGCGCGTCAGCGCGACACGAGCAGGCCGGCCAGCGCCCGCAGGTGGGCGTCGGTGGTGCCGCAACATCCCCCCACCACGGGCACCGCGTAGCGCTCGCGCAGGTCGGCCATCATTCGGGCGAACACCTCCGGCGGGTCGGCCTCCGGATGGTCCAGGGCCACCAGGTCGGCCGGTGACAACGCCGATCCGTTCGCCTTGACCTCCTTGACCCGGCCGGTGCCCTCGGCGGCCAACGCCCGCGCCGCCACCGTCGGGTGCACGCAGGACAGCGAGAAGAACGCCGGAGCGGTGTCGGCGTCCACCGCCCGGATTGCCGCGGCCAGGGGCGTCCCGTCCAGCACCGTCCCCGCCTCGTCGACGACGAACGACACCACGAACGGCAGGCCGGTGGCCGCCATCGCCCTTGCGGCGCCGATCGCCTCACCGACCGCGGGGAAGGTTGCCGCGTACAGGAAGTCGGCGCCGGCCTCGGCCAGCGCAGCGGCCTGGGTGCGGTGATAGTCGGCCGCCTCGTCGGCACCCGGCGCCGCGTCGAGTAGGTAGGCGTCGCCGGCCGGACCCAGGACACCGGCGATCCACACCGGTGGCCCGGCGGCCGCCCGGCGCAGCGAACGGTGAAAGTCGACGGCCGCGTGGTTGAGGCGGGTCACCGCCGCCGCCCCACCCAGCCCGGCCCGCTCGGTATAGCGGGCACTCGCCCGGAACGTCGGGGTGCCGATCACCACCGGCAGCCCGGCCGACCGCCCGGCCGCCAGGTAGCCGCGGTAGACCGCGCCCAGTGCCTGCTCCCCCGCCGCCTCACCGAGCAGCCCGGCCACCTGCACATGCGGGTCCATCGGCAGGTCGGTCTCGAACATGATCCGGGTCTCGATCCCGCCGTCGGTGAGGACCGGGCCGCCGGCCGCAACGGCCACGAGGAGATCGGAGACGACATCCGGCATGCTTCGACGCTAGTCGCCGCCGGCGGCCCGGGGTGCGTCGGTTGCTGGGGCCCCTCGAGATCACCCGGTCCGCCCGTCCAACTCGCCGGACCGCGTACGCTTGTCCTCGTGAATCGGAACTCGACCGTGCTCGCCGCCGCGGCGCTGGCACTCTCGGCCGGCTTGCTGGGTGTCGACCGCGCCGCCGCCGATCCGGCCACCCCCGCCCCCACCCCGGCCAACGAGGCCGCCGGGCCCACCGGTACCGGGCCCGCCCCCGGACCGACGGGGACGGGGCCCGCCCCCGGGCCGAGCGCGACTCCGCTGACGGTGCCGGCCAACGGGCCGCTGACCACCATCGACAAGGACGGCCTGTACGCGGTCGGCTCCGGGGTCGTGCCCGGCACCTACGCCTCGGGCGGGCCGGTCGAGGGCACCAAGTGCTACTGGAAGCGCACCGGGGCCGACGGCGCCATCATCGACAACGCCCTGAGCGGCAAGCCGCAGGTGGTGA
>JAGQTW010000207.1 GCA_020438785.1 Mycobacterium sp.
ATGGTGGACCGCGCGCTGGACGACTACCTGGTCGGCTCGGGTGGGGAGTTCATCGCCGGCTTCGGCCAGCCGTTCACCCTGATGGTGATCGCCGACCTGCTCGGGGTACCCGACGCCGACCGCGACGAGTTCCTCGCCGAGATGCGCAGCGGTGACCACCACGGCGGCGGCATCGGCAGCGTCAAGGGCGAGAGCCTGGCCAAGTCACCCCTGGAATACCTCTACGACAAGTTCATCGCCTACATCGAGGACCGGCGCGCCAACCCGCGCGGCGACGTGCTGTCGGAGATGGCGGCCGCGACGTTCCCGGACGGCACCGTGCCCGACCCCGCCGACGTCGCCCGGGTGGCGGCCAACCTGTACACCGCCGGCCAGGAGACGACGGTCCGGCTGCTCAGCGCCGCGCTGCAGATCCTCGGCGACCGGCCGGACGTCCAGGCCGAGTTGCGGGCCGACCGCACCAAGGTCGGCAACTTCATCGAGGAGGCGCTGCGCTACGAGAGTCCGGTCAAGGGCGACTTCCGCCTGTCCACCTGCCCGGTCACCCTCGCCGGCGTAGACGTACCCGCAGGCTCGACGCTGATGGTGGTCAACGGGGCCGCCAACCGCGACCCCCGCCGGTTCGCCGACCCGGACACCTTCGACCCGAACCGCTCGAATGCGCGGCAGCACATCGCCTTCGGGCGCGGCATCCACACCTGCCCGGGCGCACCGCTGGCCCGCGCCGAGGCCCGCGTCGCGCTGGACCGGTTGCTGGACCGCACCAGCGACATCCGGATCAGCGAGGCGCACCACGGACCGGCGGGCGATCGGAACTATCATTACGTTCCCACCTACATCCTTCGTGGGCTCACCGAGTTGCACCTGGAGTTCGACCTGTCATGAAAGCAACTGTCGATGACGGCCGCTGCCGCGGACACGGCGTGTGCACGACCATCTGCCCGGAGGTGTTCGCGCTCAACGACGACGGCTACGCCGAGGTGATCGTCGACGAGGTGCCCGACGGTCTGGCCGACAACGCCCGGGAGGCCGCCGGTGCCTGCCCGGAGAACGCGATCACCCTGACATCGGGCTCGTCGACCTAGCACCCGCCGGGTAGTCGACGATGGTGCGCCAATAATCCTCGGGTATCTCGGTATTCGAGCGCAGCACCAGGGACAGGCCTGTGGCCATCGCGATGCCCAGCAGCCCGAGCCACAGCCCGACCAGGGCCACCAGCACCCAGATGACCACCGTGACCGCATGCCACGGCGCCACCACGGCCAGCACGGGTGCGAAGAAGAAGCCCGTCCCCACGTACCAGGACGAGCCCGCGCGGTCGGCCTTCATGACCAACTCCAGCCACCGCGGGATCGGGCGAGGTTCGGGTGCTTCGGTCATGACCCCAACGGTCCCCGTTTGAGGTAACCACCGCAATTACCTGGCAGGTAATGGCTTTGATCAGCGGGCTGCGCCATGCTGGAAGCCATGACCGCCAGTGCGACGTTCGGTGACGTGTTGCGGGACTGGCGGCGCAGGCGCCGGCTCAGCCAACTCGACCTCGCGCTGGAGGCCGACGTCTCGGCCCGCCACGTCAGCTTCGTGGAGAACGGCCGGTCGAAGCCGAGCCGGGCGATGGTGCTGCGGCTGGCCGCCGCCCTCGAGGTGCCGCCCCGCGAACAGAACCAGCTGCTGGTCGCCGCGGGTCTGGCGCCGGTGTACGCCGAACGTCCACTGGACGATCCGGGCATGGCCGCCGTGCGCGCCGGGGTCGCCCGGGTGCTCGCCGCCTATGAGCCCTACCCTTGCCTGGCGGTGAACCGCAATTGGGATGTGCTACAGATCAATTCGGGGGCGGGCACGCTGCTGGCCGGCGTCGCACCCCGTCTGCTCGAAACGCCCAACGCGTTGCGCATCGCGTTGCACCCGGACGGCCTGGCGCCGCGGATCCGCAATCTCGCGCAGTGGCGCCATCACGTGATCGGCCGGCTGCGCCGGGAGGCCGAGGGCAGCGGTTCGCCGGCGTCGGCGGCACTGCTCGCCGAATTGGAGTCCTACCCGGGTGGGCTGGACCACTCGACCGACCTCGGCGGCGTGGCCGTGCCGCTGGAGTTGTTCACCCACGACGGCAGGGTGCTGAAGTTCCTGAGCACCGTCACGACGTTCGGGACGGCACTGGATTTGACCGCGGCGGAGCTGAGCATCGAGGCGTTCCTGCCCGGCGACGACGCCACCGCCGAGGCGCTGCGGGCGGGCCTGACGGAGCCGTAGAACACGTTTCAGTTGTCACTTTCGGCAAGCCGCCACACCGGCCTCCGTCGGTGGTGTAGGCATGAATCACCTGGCACTAGACGACTTCGTGTGGAGGTGCGCTGTTCATGCCCAGTCCCAACCTGCCCCCCGGTTTCGACTTCACCGATCCCGACCTCAACAACGAGCGGTTGCCCGTCGAGGAACTCGCCGAGCTGCGCCGGGTCGCGCCGATCTGGTGGAACGAGCAACCGATGGGTGTCGGCGGCTTCGACGACGAGGGCTACTGGGTCGTCACCAAGCACAAGGACGTCAAGGAGATCTCGCGGCGCAGTGACATCTTCTCCAGCCTGGAGAACACCGCCATCTCGCGCTACCCGGACAATTCGGCCGTCTCGCACAAGGACACCGGCCAGTTCGTGCTGCTGAACATGGACGCCCCCCACCACACCCACCTGCGCAAGATCGTCTCCCGCGCGTTCACGCCCCGGGCCGTCGAGACGTTGCGGGCCGATCTGGCCGCGCGTGCCCAGACGATCGTCAAGGCGGCGGCCGCGGAGGGCTCCGGCGACTTCGTCGAACAGGTCTCCTGCGAACTGCCGCTGCAGGCCATCGCCGATCTGATGGGGGTCCCGCAGGACGAGCGCAAGAAGCTGTTCGACTGGTCCAATCAGATGGTCGGCGAAGCGGATCCGGAGTTCGCCCGCAACGATCCGCAGGGCGCCGCCGGCGAACTCATCATGTACGGAATGCAGATGGCCGCCGACCGGACGGCCAACCCCCGCGACGACCTGGTGACCAAGCTGGTGCAGGCCGACGTCGAGGGGCACAAGCTCTCCGACGACGAATTCGGGTTCTTCGTGATCCTGCTGGCCGTGGCCGGCAACGAGACCACCCGCAACTCGATCACCCACGGCATGACGGCCTTCACCGATTTCCCGGACCAGTGGGAGCTGTACAAGAAAAACCGCCCGGTCACCGCGGTGGACGAGATCGTCCGGTGGGCCACCCCGGTGACCTCGTTCCAGCGCACCGCCCTGCAGGACACCGAACTCAGCGGCGTCAAGATCAAGAAGGGTCAGCGGGTGGTGATGTTCTACCGTTCGGCCAACTTCGACGAGGACGTCTTCGAAGACCCGTTCCGGTTCAACATCCTCCGCGACCCGAACCCGCACGTCGGGTTCGGCGGAACCGGGGCGCACTACTGCATCGGCGCGAACCTGGCCAGGATGACCATCGAGCTGATGTTCAACGCGATCGCCGACCACATGCCCGACCTCACCCCGATCGGCAAGCCGGAGCGGCTGCGGTCCGGCTGGCTCAACGGCATCAAGCACTGGCAGGTCGACTACACCGGTGTCGGCAAGAACCCGGCGGCGCGCGCCGATACAGTCGGGGCGTGACCGACTCGACCTGGAAGCTGGAAGCCGCCGACGGCGAGCTGACCGTCCTCACCGGTGTCGCCGGGCCGGCGGCCAAGATGGGCCATCGGCTGACGATCGCGATGCAGTCCTGGCACGCCACCGTCGACTGGCGCGGAAAGGCCCCCGGGGCGGTGCGACTGGAGGTCGACGTCGACTCGCTGCAGGTGCTGCAGGGCGAGGGCGGGGTGACGCCGCTGTCCGGCCCGGAGAAGGGCATCGTGCGCGCCAACGCGCTGAAGTCATTGGACGCCAAGAAGTTTCCCAAGATCCGGTTCGCCGCCGACGACATCGCCAAGACCGCGGGCGGATACCGACTGACCGGGACCGTGGAGATCCACGGCACGTCCAGGCCGCAGGTGGTCGACCTGACGGTCGGCGAGGACGGCGGCGACTGGGTGATGAGCGCCGAGGTGCCGGTGACCCAGTCGGACTTCAAGGTCAAGCCGTACTCGCTGCTGATGGGCACGATGAAGGTGGCCGACGAGGTCACCGTGCGGTTCTCGGCGCGCCACCCCAAGTAATCGGCGTCGAGTCAGAACTGAAGTACACGAAATGCGAGTGGACCTGTGCGTGGAGTCTGACTCAACGCCAGCCAGTGGTCTGACCACTTGACCTCTAGCCGATACCGGGCCATGCTCGGGTCATGGCCCTGCAACCGGTCAACCGGCGATCCGTCCCGGAGGACGTCTTCGAGCAGATCCTCGCCGACGTGCTCAGCGGTGAGATGCGCCCGGGCGAGCCGCTGCCCAGCGAGCGCCGCCTGGCCGAGGTCCTCGGGGTGTCGCGGCCCGCGGTGCGCGAGGCGCTGAAGCGGGTCGCCGCCGCCGGGCTGGTCGAGGTGCGGCAGGGCGATGCCACCACGGTGCGGGACTTCCGGCGGCACGCCGGGCTGGACCTGCTCCCCCGGCTGCTGCTGCGGGACGGGCAGCTGGACGTCGCGGTGGCCCGCAGCATCCTCGAGGCCCGCCTGCACAACGGGCCCAGGGTGGCCGAACTCGCCGCCGCCCGCCGTCTGCCCGGCCTGTCCGAACTGCTCGCCGAGTCGATCCGCAAACTGCAGCACGACGCCGACCCGACCGAACAGCAACGTAACGCGCTCACCTTCTGGGACCACGTCGTAGACGGCGCCGATTCGATCGCGTTCCGGTTGATGTTCAACACGTTACGAGCCGCCTACGAGCCGGCGCTGCCCGCGCTGGCGACGATGATGGCCGCCGAGGTCGGCCAGGTCGAGGCCTACCGGCGACTGGCCCGCGCGATCGACGACGGCGAGGTGGCGGCGGCCGGGGCGGCCGCCCGCGCACTTCTCGAACCCGCCACCGCCGCACTCAACGCGGCCCTGGACGCCCTGGAGGCACACGCATGAACCGTCGTGGCACCACCCTGACCGACGCGTTCGCCGAGTTCCGGCGCTACCCGTCGCCGTGGATGCTCGGGATCGCGCTGCTGGCCGCGGTCGTCGCCCGTGTCGTGGCCGGCGACTGGCGGATCACCGACGCGCTGGTGCCGGTCGTGATGGCGGCGGTGTTTCCGTTCTTCGAGTGGATGATCCACGTGGTGGTGCTGCACTGGCGGCCGCGATCGGTGGCCGGGCTCACCGTCGACCCGCTATTGGCCCGCAAGCATCGTGATCACCACATCGACCCGCGCACGGTCGGTCTGGTGTTCATCCCGGTGCAGTCGCTGATCGGCGCGCTGGTCTCGGCCGGCGCGATCGCCCTGTTGCTGTTTCCCCGAACCGCGCTCGGACTGAGTTTCCTGGTCACGATCCTCGCGTTCGGCCTGGCCTACGAGTGGACCCACTACCTGGTGCACACCGACTACCGCCCGAAAAGGGCGCTCTACCGCGCCATCTGGCGCAATCATCGGCTGCACCACTTCAAGAACGAGCACTACTGGTTCGCGGTGACCACGCCCGGCACCGCCGACCGGGTGCTGCGCACCTACCCCGATCCGGCCGCGGTCGCCACCTCGCCGACGGCCAAGAACCTGCACTCGGCCGTGGGCCGGGCCGAAAGCGTTGCGCGCGAGCGCAACTAGGGGTTGATGATGACCGGGTCGCCGATGTTGACCTGGTTGAAGTACCAGGCCGCGTTGTCCGGGCTGAGGTTGATGCAGCCGTGGCTGACGTTGGCGTAGCCCTGTGAGCCCACCGACCACGGCGCGGAGTGCACGTACACCCCGCCCCAGGTGACCCGCACTGCGTCCGACACGGTCAGCTTGTATCCCTCGGGGTCGCTCAGTGGGATGCCGATGGTGCGCGAATCCATGACCACCGACTTTTGCTTCTCCAGCACGCTGAACGAGCCGACCGGCGTCGGGTGCCGCGGCTTGCCCATCGACGCCGGCATCTGCCGGGCCAGGACCCCGTCGATGCTCACGGTGAAGGTGTGCGCGGAGATGCCGGCCACCCCCAACACGGTGGCGCCGGTGCCGAAATTCCTCGGCACGCCGCCGACCATCATGCTGATCTCCGCGTGCGCGGGCCAGAATTGGTTCGGAACCCATTGCACGACAGTGTCATTGAGCCACTCGAACCGGCCGGCCAGGTTGGCCGGTGCGGTGACGGTGATGGTGCGCTGCGCCGCCGCCCGGTCGAGCACCGGCTTGGTGAACGTGACGATGATCGGGTGTGCGACACCGACCACCTGGCCGTTGATCGGCTGCACCGAGGCAACCACACCTGGCGTGAGCGACGGTGCCACGGCAGCCATGCTGCTGTGGACCGAGGCGGCCATCGCCAGCGCCGCGATACCGGCAGCGGCGATCACACGTCGAAGAGCAGTGGGCATTGGCTTCCGTCCTGTTGTGGGCGAGCAGCAAACTACCAGTCTAATTGTTCGGTGGTGTCCAGCACAGCAACGCCGGAATTCAGCCCGCAGCCGGCAGGTCGTCACGAAAGCCGGGCAGGTGCCGAAGGATGCGCTCCCGCAGCGACGGCTTGCCGGGCACCGGGGGAACCGTGGGCGCCTGAACCACCGGCGGGGCCGCCG
>JAGQTW010000208.1 GCA_020438785.1 Mycobacterium sp.
AGTTCGCGGGCGACGATGGCGGCGTGACAGGTCATGCCGCCGCTGTCGGTCACCAGCGCCGACGCCCGGCGCATGGTGGGCAGCCAGTCGGGGTTGGTCATCTGCGCCACCAGCACCTCGCCGTCCTGCAGCCGGGCGCCGTCCTTGACGTCGGCGAGCACGCGGACCACGCCGGACGCCTCGCCGGGCACCGCGGGCAGGCCCTGCAGCAGCACCTCGTGAGTCTCCGGCACCGGCTTGCCGACGCGGTGCAGGGTGGTGATCGGGCGGGTCTGCACGATGTAGGTCTTGCCGCCGGCGATGGCCCACTCGGTGTCCTGCGGGCAGCCCGAGTGCCGTTCACTGCGCACCGCGATGTCGGCGATGGTGCGCACCTCGTCGTCGTTGAGCACCTGGGCCTCGGCCTCGGCCGGGCTGAGATCGATGTTCTGGTCGCTGCCGTCGGCGCCGCGGACGATCTTGAACTGCTTGAAACCGATTCGGCGGGAGATGATCTCGCCGGTTTCCTTGGACACCACGTAGGTGTCGGGCTCGACCGATCCCGACACCACCACCTCGCCCTGGCCGAACGCACCCTCCACGACCACCCGGTCGGTGGCGTCGGTGGTGGGGTCGGCGGTGAAGGCGACACCGGAGCGCTCGGAGGCGATCATCTGCTGGACCACGACCGCCATCGCCGGGTCGGCGGTGAACCCGCGGCTGGCCCGGTAGGCGACCACCCGGGCCCCGAACAGCGAGGCCCAGCAGCGCTGCACCGCGTCGATCAACTCGTCCTCACCGGATATGTTGGTGAAGGTGGAGTTCATCCCCGCGAACGAGGCGTCGGCGCCGTCCTCACCGGTGGCCGAGGAGCGCACGGCCACAATCACATTCGAGCCCATCGTCCGATAGGACGACAGGATCCGCTCGCGCACGTCGTCGGACATCCCGGCCTTCAGCACCAGGGCCTGCATCTTCTCGCACATCTCGGTGAACCGGTCCTGGTCGGCGACACTGAGCATGGCATCGCGGTGCGCGGCGTTGAGCTCGTCTGCCACCCCAGCGTCCCGCATGGCGGCGAGGTAGCTGTCGCGCAGCACCACGAACCCCAGCGGCACCGGAAGGCCGGCGGCCACCATCTCCCCCATGTTGGCGCCCTTGCCACCGGCCTCCTCGGCGTCGGCCATTCTCAGGTTGGCAATGTCTTCGACGAATCTCGGCATCGGGGCTCTCCTCTGGTGGATATTCGGGGTATGGGTCGAATTAGATTGCCAGGCAGCAGATCTCGGTCGCCTCGGTGACCGAGTCGGCCAGCGGCCGGCTGGTGTCTATCCGGTGCGCGCCCAGCCAGGGCGGCTCGTCCCGGTCGGCCAGCGCGGTCGCGATCTCCGGTGTCACCTGCGAGGTGGTCTCGGTGCGGGCGCGGATCCGCGCGACGCTGGCGTCCAGCGGTGCGGTGCAGGCGAACTGGAACATCACCGCCGCGACGTCCTCGGCAAGCCGGCGGGCGGCGTCGCGGTGCCCGCCGTCGTGCCAGGTGCCGTCCAGGATCACGCTGCGGCCCTCACACAGGCTCAGGTGCGCGCAGCGCAGCACCGCGTCGTACACCGCGTCGACGTTGGCGGTGCTGTACAGGCCCTCGTCGAGCGTTCCCGGCGATCCGGTGAGCTCACCGCGTCGAACCATGTCAGCGCGCACGTCGTCGGTGGAGACGACCTCGGCGCCGATGCGTTCGGCCAGCGACCGCGCCAGCGTGGTCTTGCCGGTGCCGGGACCGCCGCCGACCAGGATCAGCCGGACCGCCCCGGACCGCAGGTGCCGGCGCGCGATGTCCAGGTGGGCGCGGGCGTCGTCGGCCGCCTCGGCGTGACCCTGGGTGTAGCGGACGCAGTCGACCTTGGCGCGCACCACCGCGCGGTAGGCGATGTAGAAGTCCCGCAGCGCGGCCGGGGCGTCGTCGCCGGACAGCCGGGTGTACTCCTGCAGGAAGAACCGCCCGAGGTCGGGGCGGCCGAGGAATTCGAGATCCATCGCCAGGAACGCGGCATCGTCGATGACGTCGACGTAGCGCAACCGGTCGTCGAATTCCAGGCAGTCCAGCAGCGCCGAGCCGTCGTCGAGGCAGAAGATGTCATCGGCCAGCAGGTCGGCGTGGCCGTCGACGATCTTGTGCTCGGCGATGCGCCGGGCGAACAGCACCGCGCGCCCGGCAATGAAGTCGGTTGCCAGCCGGGCGGTCTCGGCGACGGCATCGGGCTCGAGGCCCGGGACGACGCCGTCGGCATACCGCTTGAGTTCGGCGAGGTTCTCCGCCCAGCGCGCGGTGATGGCATCCACCCGCGCCTCGGCGTCCACCTCGCGACCCCGCGCGGCCGAGGCGTGGAAGCGGGCCAGCACCAGGGCGATGGTGCCGAGTTCCGGCTCGACCTCGTCGCCGCGGCGGACCATGGTCGCCAGCCGGCGCTCGTCGGGGTGGCGGCGCATGACGAGGACGGGCTCACTCGGCCCGCCCCCGGGCGGGGTGAAGTGACCGATGCCCAGGTAGCTGTCGGGGGCCAGTCGGCTGTTCAGCTCCAACTCGTGGGCGCAGGCCCGCTCCCGACTCTCGAGGGTGCTGAAGTCGAGGAAGTCGGTGACCACCGGCTTCTTGACCTTGTAGGCCCGGTCGCCGACGAGGAACACCATCCCGGTGTGCGTCTCGGCGGTCAGCGGACCCTGCTGCATACCTCCGATCCTTGCCGTGCCGCTCGGCCGACACAGCGGTACTACGGCCACTAGGGCTGGGTGCAAGGTCCCCACCCCCGAGGGCACAAAGGCCTTTAGCGGCCTTTAGCGGCCGTTGGCGGCCGTTCGGCCGCGGGAGGGCGCGCGCAAGGTGACTTCTGACCCCTGGCGCCGCGGCGGCGGCGTTCTAGGGTTGAGCCATGACCGGAGCGGTGCCTGATCCCCAGCTGATGGCGAATGCGGTGGAGTTGGCCTGCCGGGCCCCGTCGGTCCACAACAGCCAGCCGTGGCACTGGATCGCGGAGGGTCCGCAGCTGAAGTTGTTCTTCGAACCGCACCGGGTTCCACATGCCACCGACATCAGCGGCCGGGAGGCGGTGATCAGCTGCGGAGCGGCGCTCGACCACCTGCGGGTGGCGATGGCGGCGGCGGGCTGGCACGCCGAGATCGCCCACTTCCCCAACCCCAATGACCTCGACCACCTGGCGACCGTCGACTTCGCCCCGATCGACTTCGTCACCGACGCCCATCGCGCCCGCGCCGACGCGATCCTGCGCCGCCGCACCGATCGGCTGCCGTTCGCGCCGCCGCCGAACTGGGCGGAATTCGAACCGGCGTTGCGCAGCACCGTCGACACCGAGTTGGCGGTCCTGCACGTGCTACCCGACAGTGCGCGACCCCAGCTGGCCGAGGCCTCCCGGCTCACCGAGTCGCTACGGCGGTACGACTCCTACTACCACGCCGAATTGGAATGGTGGACAGCACCTTTCGAAGTCTCCGACGGCGTCCCGTACAGCACCCTGGTATCGCCGGGCGAACGCGAGCGGGTGGAGATCGCCCGTGCCTTCCCCGCGGGCGAGCATCCCGACCGGCGCCCGGAGGTCGACCACGACCAGTCGAAGATCCTGGCGCTGTCCACCTATTCCGACAGCCGCCGCGATGCGCTCGGCTGCGGCGAGGTGCTCTCCAACGTGCTGCTGGAGGCGACCATGGCCGGGTTGGCCACCTGCACCCTGAGTCACCTCACCGAACTGGAGGCCAGCCGCGCGATCCTGCGCGCGCTGATCGGCGGCTCCGACGACCCGCAGCTGCTCATCAGGATCGGTGTGGTGCCGGCGCTGGGCGACGTGCCGCCGGCCACCCCGCGCCGGCCGCTGTCCGACGTGCTGGAGATCCGCGGCTGACGGTCATTCCGGCGGCGAATCCTTCGCCGTGGACTGCCAGGCCGCCTCGGCGCGGCGCTTGATGCCCAACAGCATCCCGCGGGTCATCAGCGCAGTCACCGGCCCGGCCAGTTCGGCGCCCAGTACCTCCCCCGGCAGCCGCATCCGCGATCGGCTGCGCACCAACAGGCGGCAGCGGTCCTCCCAACGCGGCTGCACGTGGAACGACCAGACCCCGTCGAAGGGGACCTGCGGCGGGGTCTGGCGAAGCACGATCGACTGACCCTCGATCAATTGGGCGACCGGCAGGGCCATCCCGTCGCGAAGCCCCATCCAGCCGCGCGGCACCAGCCGGACGACGTCGCCGACGGCCAGCTGCTGCCACTCGGGATGAATCCGGTCGGCGTTGCGGTACTGCAGTCCGATCAGGTTCTCCAGCGCCTCGTAGCTGTAGAGCCCGCCGCGGTCCTGGCCCATCTGCACCAGCC
>JAGQTW010000209.1 GCA_020438785.1 Mycobacterium sp.
TTCTGGCGCTGTTCCACTACCCGAACCTGGAACTGCGCGAGCGGGTGTTCCGCATCTACAACGAGCACATCACCGCGGTGCAGGAGCGCAGCAACGGTCACTTCTACGGTGTCGGGCTGATCAACTGGTGGGATCCCGACGGTGCACGGCGCACCCTTGCCGAGGTGAAGTCGTTGGGGCTCAGGACGTTCCTGCTGCCGCTGAACCCGGGCAAGGGCGTCGACGGCGAGATCATCGACTACGGCGGCACCGCCTTCAGCCCGGTATGGGACGAGATCGAGGCCGCCGGACTGCCGATCAGCCACCACATCGGTGAGACCCCGCCGAAGACACCGTGCGAGGTCAACAGCGTCATCGTCGGCATGATGATCAACGTCGACGGCTTCCGCGAAACCTTCTCGAAGTACCTGTTCTCCGGGATCCTGGACCGCCACCCGAGCCTCAAGGTGGGCTGGTTCGAGGGCGGTATCGCCTGGGTGGCCACCGCCCTGCAGGACGCCGAACATCTGCTGGCCTCCTACCAGCACATGTTCAACCGCAAGGTGGAGCACGATGTCCGCTACTACTGGGACAACCACATGAGCGCGTCATTCATGGTAGACCCGCTGGGCCTGCGGCTGCTCGACGAGATCGGTGTCGACAACGTCATGTGGTCATCGGACTACCCGCACAACGAGAGCACGTTTGGGTACTCGCAGCGTTCAATCAAGTCGGTGGTCGACGCCGTCGGTCAGGAGGCCGCGGTGAAGATGTGCAGCACCAACATCAAGAAGTTCCTGGGCGTGTGATGACCACATCGCTGACTGGGCCGGTGCGGTCCGTCGCCGACATCCCCACCCGGCCCGACCGGAACCGGATGCGCGCCGAGACCGGCGCGCGGCTGCGGGCCGCGATGGCCGAGCGCGGTGTCGGCGCGCTGATCCTGCTGGGCAACAACGCCGTCACCTACGCGACCGGGACCAGCTGGCCGCTCGGGGACGCCGGCTTGTCGCATGTCGAACGTCCGGTCGCCCTGGTGCTCGCCGACGACCCGGCACCGCACCTGTTCCTGCCGTTCCGTGAGGGCGCCGCCGAGGAGACCGAGCTACCAGCAGACCACCTGCACGGACCCGTCTATCTCGAATTCGACGAGGGCGTCGAGCATTTGGCCGGCATCGTGGCCGATCTAGTCCCGCGCGGCACCGCCGTCGCCGTCGACGAGCTCACCGGCGCGATGCGCCGCTGCGCGAGCCTGCTGTTCCCCGACGGCGCCCCGGGTGACGCTGCGGTGATCGTCGGGGCCGCCAAGACGGTCAAGACGGCCGACGAGATCGCCTGCATTCACAAGGCGGTCCAGATCACCGACACCGCGATGATCGACGTCCAGCGGGCACTGGCCCCGGGTATCCGGCAGGTCGACCTGTCGGCCGAATTCCTGCGCCGCGCATTCGAACTCGGCGCGGTGGCCAGCATGCTCGAGCCCATCTGGCAGGTCATGCCGCACACCCGGGCCGAAGGCGTATGGACCACGCACGGCGACTTGGCCCTACCGCTACTGTCCACCGAGCGCGAACTTCGCGCCGGTGACGTGCTGTGGACCGATGTGTCGATCACCTACGGCGGCTACTGCTCCGACTTCGGTCGCACCTGGATCGTCGGCGAGGACCCGAGCCCGCGCCAGCAGGCGCAGTTCCGCCGCTGGGACGACATCATGACCGCGGTGCTCGACGTCACCCGGGCCGGCGCCACCGCCGCCGATCTGGGCCGGGCCGCCACCGAGGCCAACGAGGGCGCCAAGCCGTGGCTGCCGCACTTCTACCTCGGGCACGGAATCGGCGTCAATGCCGCCGAAATGCCGATGATCGGAACCGATCTCGGCGACGAGTTCGACGAGAACTACGTGCTGCAGGCCGGCATGGTGCTGGTGTTGGAGCCGGTGGTCTGGGAGGACGGCACCGGGGGCTACCGCAGCGAGGAGATCGTGGTCATCACCGAGGAAGGCTGGATCAAGTTGACCGACTACCCGTACTCGCCCTATGGCGACTGAGGTCCTGGGCGACGAGCGCTCTCTCCGCACCGGGCGGCGGGAGCGGGCGCTGGCCCAGATGGAAGCCCACGACCTGGACATCCTGGTCCTCGGCAGGCAGTCCAACATCCGCTACGTCAGTGGCGCCCAACAGCTCTGGGTGGCCGGTACCCGGCCGTTCGCGCCGTCATGCGTACTGCTGCGCGACGGCGCGGTGCACCTGCTCAGCACCTGGGACGAGGGGGTGCCGGAGGACATCCCGCACGAGAACCTCTACGGCATCGCCTGGAACCCGATGAACACCATCGAGAACCTCAGGAAGATCCCCGGTGCGGCCACCGCCCGGCGGGTGGGATCCGATGCCTTGTCGCCGGGCTTCGCCCAACTGCTTCCGATGGCGTTCCCGAACGCCGAACTGGTCGACGGCGAGCCCGCGATCCGGGCCGCCCGGCGGATCAAGACCGCCGAGGAGATCGCGACGCTGCGCGAATCCGTGCGGGTCGCCGAGGTCGGCCTGGCCGCCGGGCTCGCCAGCCTGGAAGCCGGCGCCTCGGTGCAGGATCTGACCGCCGTGGTGCTGGAAGCGATGACCGCGGGCGGGGTGAGCACCCCGGCCCACCAGGACGCGGTGTGGGTGACCGCCAAGGATCACCCGTGGCGGAGAGCGCACGACGGCGACCGGGTGCAGGACGGCGATCTGGTGGCGTTCGCCTCCGGGGTGCTCGACCGTGGCTACATCGGCGAGGTCGGTCGCACCTGGCCCGTCGGCGACGTCACCGCGGGGGCTCGCGCCCTGTTCGAGCGCTCCGATGCTCTGCACGATCGGCTGATCGGGGCGTGCCGTCCCGGCGCGGCCAACGCCGAGCTGCTGGCCGCGTACGAGGCTGCCGGCGAAGCGCTTCCGGTGGTCCCGGTGGCGCACGGGCTGGGCGCCGGGTTCGATTCCCCGGTCGTCTCACCGCAACTCGCCGCGACCGCCGCCGCGGAGCGGCAGGAGCAGGGCATGGTGCTCGCGGTGACCGGCTACGTATTCGAATCGGAAGTCGGCGCCGTCTTCCGGCGCGACGTGGTGCTGATCACCGAGGACGGCGCCGACGTGTTGACCTCGGCTCCGGCCTGGAGCGCGTGAATGGGTAAGGCCAAACGGCCGTCGGCCGAGGAGATCATCCGCTACCAGAAGGACCCGAAGACCAAGATCGCAACGATCACCTTCGACCGACCCGAATACCTCAACGCCCCGACCGCCGCCGCGCGACTGCGCTACTCCGATCTGCTCTACCAGGCCGGGGTGGACGACCAGGTGAAGGTTCTGGTGATCCGCGGTGTCGGTGAGGATCTCGGCAGCGGTGCGGACCTGCCGGAGTTCATGGAGATGCAGGACGACGAGGACGAGGCACCGCGCCTCTCGGAGTTCCGCATCCCGCCCGGCGAGGTGAAATACCCGCCCAAGGGTTCGTTTCGCCGTGGGGCGACGATCAGCGCGTGGTACGCCAGCCCGCACTCCGGCATCCGGACGCTGCAGGACTTCAAGAAGATCTCGATTCTGGAGGTCAAGGGCTACTGCTACGGCTGGCACTTCTACCAGGCCGCCGACGCCGACCTGGTGATCTCGTCCGACGATGCCCTGTTCGGCCACCCGTCGTTCCGCTACTACGGGTGGGGGCCCCGGATGTGGTGGTGGGCGCAGATGATGGGCATCCGCAAGTTCCAGGAGATGGTGTACACGGGCCGGCCGTTCACTGCCGCCGAGATGGCCGAGTGCAACTTCCTCAACAGCGTGGTGCCCCGTGGCGACCTGGAGGACGAGGTCAACAAGTACGCGCTGGCTTGTGCGCGGAACCGGCCGACCGACACGGTGTTTCAGCAGAAGATCTTCTTCGAGGTCATGAAACAGTTCCAGGGCGAGTACATGGGTAGCCTGCTCGGTGGGTACTTCGAGTCGATGGGGGCGGCCATCGCCCACGACGAGGACGACCTGGACATGCACGAGGCGCTCGACGAGGGACTGTCCGGCGCGGTGAAGGACAACGACGCGAAGTTCCCGCCGGAGTGGCGGCTGTCGAAGTCCGGCCGCAAGAACGCCAAGCCGAAGAAGAAGAAGTAGCCCCGTGGACCCAGGGCGGCCCAGCCCGCCGTTGAGCGGATTCGTCGTCGTCGAACTCGCCACCGGCATCCCCGGCGGCTACTGCACCAAGCTGCTCGCCGACGGTGGCGCCGACGTGGTCAAAGTCGAGGCGCCGGGCGGGGATCCGCTGCGTCATTGGTCGGCATCCGGGGCGCACATCCCGGACGGCGAGGACGGGGCGCTGTTCGGCTTCCTGGCCGGCGGCAAGCACAGCGTGGTAGCCGATCCCCGGGCCACGGATGACCTGGAGATGGTCGACGAACTGCTGGCCTCGGCCGACGCCGTGGTGTGGTCCGCCGGGTCGGAGGTGGCCGAGTTGGCCCGCTTCGCGCCGACCGAGCTACTGGCCCGCCATCCGCATCTAATCGTCGCCGCGATCACGCCGTTCGGGCTGTCCGGTCCCTGGAATGGTCGTGCCGCAACGGAATTCACCCTGCAGGCCTGGTCGGGCGGAATCGTCGGGCTGGGCCGCGGCGCCCCCGACCGGGCCCCGGTGTACGTCGGGGGTCGTGTCGGCGACTATCTGTCGGGCGGCTATGCCAGCGCGGCCATCCTGGCCGCGCGGATGCGGGTTCAATCCGGTGCCGCCGGTGAACTCATCGACCTGTCCATGCTGGAAAGCCATGTCATGGGGCTGACCTACTACCCGGTGACCTATTTCGAGATGCTGGGCCGGCCGTGGCGCGATGCCCGCAAGCTCACCGTGCCCGGGATCGCAAGGGCCAGTGACGGTCTGGTCGACCTCGGCTGCGGTACCGCCCAGCAGTGGTTCGACCTGTGCGCGATGACCGGTCATGAGGACTGGATCGACGAGGAGTCACCGCTGTCGATCACCGAACAGGCCAACGAGAAGGCCGACGAACTGTATTCCTGGGTCGCCGAGCGCACCGGTGCCGAGGTACGCGAGCTGGCCACGGCGTTCCGCATCCCGAACGCGCCGGTGGCCAATGGTGTCACCATCGAATCGCTGGACCACTTCGTCGCCCGCGGATCGTTCGTCAGCAACCCGGCCGGTTTCCGCCAGCCGGCCCATCCGTACCGCATCTCCGGCGTGCAACTGCGCCCACCCGGTCGGGCGCCGCACCTCGGGGAGCACACCGACGAGCACAGGACCGCCGACCGCGCCCCGCGGCATGCGGGCAATGCCGTGAATCGGCTGCCGCTGAACGGCATTCGCGTGCTGGACCTGACCACATTCTGGGCGGGACCGTCCTGCACCCATCCGATGGCGCTGTTGGGAGCCGAGGTGATCCACGTGGAGTCGGCCCGCCGCCCGGATGGCACCCGGCTGATCTCCGGCGTACCGGTGACCGAGAACAGCTGGTGGGAGAAGCAACCGATCTTCGCCGCGCTGAACACCAACAAGAAGGACATCACCCTGGACCTGGCCAACGAGGCGGGACGGGAACTGCTGATTCGATTGATCGGCACCGCCGACGTGATCGCCGAGAACTACACCCCGCGGGTGCTCGACCAGCTTGGCCTGGATTACGGTGCGGTGCAACGGATCAACCCCAGCATCGTCATGCTGCGCATGCCGGGCTTTGGGCTGGACGGGCCGTGGCGGGACAACCCGGCCTTCGCCTACGTGATCGAGGCGGCCGCCGGAATCAGTTGGCTGACCGGCTACCCGGACCGCAATCCGTACGAGCCGTACTCGGTGGGTGACCCCAACGCCGGCCTGCACGCGCTCAACGGCGTGCTGCTCGCCCTCGAACACCGGCGGCGCACCGGGGAGGGGTCGCTGGTCGAGGCGGCCATGGTGGACGCCGCGCTGAACATCGCGGCCGAGCAGGTCGTCGAGTACTCCGCCTACGGGGCGGTGCTACACCGGGCCGGGAACCGCGGGCCGACGGCCGCGCCGCAGAACCTGTACCGCACCAGTGAACTCGACGAGTTCGGCCGGGACGACTCCTGGGTGGCCATCGCGGTCGAGACCGACGGGCAGTGGGAGTCGCTCCGAGCCGCCCTCGGCGAGCCGGGCTGGGCCGCGGACCCGGCGCTGGCCACCGCGGTCGGCCGCCGGGCACAGGAAGATTTGGTCGACGAACACCTCGGCGCCTGGTGCCGCCAGCGCACCGGCGACGAGGTGGTGGCCACGTTGTGGCCGGCCGGGGTGCCGGTGGCCAAGGTGATGCAGCCGCACCGGCAGACCGAACTGGAGCAACTCGCCGCGCGCGGGTTCTTCGAGCGCATCGAGCATCCGGTGAACACCCCTGCGCACTTCAGCACGCTGCCGTTCCGGTTCTCGTCCGGGCCGCAGCGCGTCCACATCCGGGCCGCGCCACTGCTGGGCCAGCACAACCGCGAGGTGTTGGCCGAACTCGGCCTGTCCGGGGCGGAGATCGACACACTGGAGGCCGAGGGCGTGATCGGAACGGCACCCGCGATGGGCGGGTCGAAAGCGACCAGATGACCACCGGGTATTGCAGTTAGTCGAGAATGAGAATATCGTTCTCATCAACCGTATAGGAGGATTCCATGGGGCAGCTGTCCACCCGCATTGACTTGCCGTTTCCGATTTTCGACGCGGACAATCACCTCTACGAGCCGCCGGAGGCGATGACCAAGTACCTGCCGAAGGAGTACAAGGACATCGTCCAGTACGTGCAGGTCAACGGCCGTACCAAGATCGCGCTGCGCGGTCAGATCAGCAACTACATCCCCAACCCGACCTTCGAGGTCGTCGCCAAGCCGGGCGCCTGGGAGGAGTACTTCAAATACGGCAACCCGGAGGGCAAGAGCAAGCGCGAGCTCTTCGGCGAGCCGATGCGCGCGATCCCGGCCTTCTTCGAGCCCGGGCCGCGCCTGGAGGTGATGGACTCCCTCGGCCTGGACCGCACCCTGATGTTCCCGACCATGGCCAGCGTCGTCGAGGAGCGGCTGCGCGACGATCCGGTCGCGATTCACGTCATCATCCACGCGCTGAACGAGTGGCTCGCCGACGTCTGGGGCTTCAACTACGAGAACCGCATCTTCACCACTCCGGTGATCACCCTGCCGATCGTCGAAAAGGCAATCGAGGAACTGGAGTGGGCGGTCAAGCGCGGTGCCCGCTGCATCCTGATCCGCCCGGCGCCGGTGCCCGGCTTCCGCGGACCACGGTCGTTCGCGCTGCCCGAGTTCGACCCGTTCTGGGAGCGGGTCGTCGAATACGACCTGCTCGTCGGCATGCACTCCAGTGACAGCGGCTACTCCCGCTACACCTCGGAGTGGGACGGCGCGGCGCAGGAGATGCTGCCGTTCCAGACCAACGCGATGTCCATCCTCAACGAGTGGCGCCCCATCCAGGATGCGGTGGCCTCCTGCGTGATCCACGGCCTGCTCTACCGCTTCCCGAAGCTGAAGATCGCCATCGTCGAGGCCGGCGCCAAGTGGATGTTCCCGCTGCTCGATGGGTTGGCCGAGGTCTTCAAGAAGGCTCCGGAGGCCTTCCCGAGCGATCCCGTCGAGATGGTCAAGAGCCGCATCGCCGTCAGCCCGTTCTACGAGGAGGGCATCGACGACCTGGTCGGCCTGATCGGTGTGGAGAACGTGCTCTACGGCTCGGACTGGCCGCACCCCGAGGGACTCGCCGAGCCGACGTACTACGCGAAGGCGCTCGAGCACCTCCCGGTGGAGGACCAGGCGAAGATCATGGGCGGCAACCTGTCGCGCCTCGTCAACGTGTGACCCTGCCTGACAACGCATTTCAGACCATCCCGGAGATGGTCGCGTGCGCAGCGGACCGGTTCGGCGATGCCGAGGCAGTCGTCGACGGTCGGCTGCGCCTCACCTTCGCCGAGGTGGCCGATTGGGTCCGCCGCGCGGCGGGCGCATTCGCGAATCTCGGCGTGGACAGGGGTGATCGGGTCGCGGTCTGGGCGCCCAACTCCGCGCACTGGATGATCGCGGCATTCGGCGTGCTGACCGCCGGCGGTGTGGTGGTGCCGGTCAGCACCCGGTACAAGACCGCCGAGGCCGCCGACATCATCACCCGCAGTGGCGCCAAGGTCGTGCTGGTCGAGAAGGGTTTCCTGGGACAGGATTTCTCCACGCCACCCGGGGTGCCCGCACTCGATCTGAAATCCGGGTTCCTCGAAGACGGGGCGCCCTTCGAGCGTGCGGTCACCGGCACCGACGTCGCCGACATCATCTACACCTCCGGCACGACGGGCCGGCCCAAGGGCGTGATGATGAACCACGCACAGAACCTGCGGATGTACGCCGAGTGGTGCGACCTGGCCGACCTGCGCCGCGGTGACCGCTACCTGATCGTCAACCCGTTCTTCCACACTTTCGGCTATAAGGCGGGCTGCATCGCGTCGTTCATCCGCGGCGCGACCATGCTGCCGGTTCCGGTGTTCGACATCGACACTGTCGTGGAACTCATCGCCGCCGAGCGCATCACGATGCTGCCGGGGCCGCCGACCCTGTACCACTCGCTGCTTGCCGTCGAGGACAAGGCCAAGCTGGCCACCCTGCGCGCCGGGGTGACCGGCGCGGCCGACATCCCGGTGGAGCTCATCCGCCGGGTGCACGAGGAGCTTCCGTTCCAGACACTGGCCACCGGATACGGGCTCACCGAGGCCGGCACGGCCACGATGTCCCGACCGGGTGACTCCTTCGAGGACGTTGCCACCACGGCCGGCCTGCCGGTCGCCGACGTCGAGGTGCGGTTGGCCGGCGACGGTGAGGTGCTGGTGCGCGGGTACAGCGTGATGCAGGGCTACTTCGATGACCCGGCCGCGACCGCCGAGGCGATCGACGCGGACGGCTGGTTGCACACCGGCGATCTTGGGGAGTTCACCGGCTCGGGGCGGCTGCGCATCGTCGGCCGGAAGAAGGACATGTTCATCGTCGGCGG
>JAGQTW010000210.1 GCA_020438785.1 Mycobacterium sp.
GGCCGAGCAGGTCGTACAGCCCGTAGACGGGCACCGCCGCCACGACCGACGTGTCGGCGTCCTCGAAGCCGGGTTGGAAGATCGGCTCCCGTGGAGTCAGGGCCGCGAGTGCCGTCAGATGCCCACCCGCCGAACCTCCGGTCAGCGCCACGAACTCGGGGTCGCCGCCGTAGTTGCCGATCTCCCGCTTGACCCAGGCCAGCGCGCGCTTGACGTCGATGATGTGCGCGGGCCAACGGGCGGCGGGGGCCAGCGAATAGTTGATCGCCACGCAGACCCAGCCCCGCTCGGCCATGTGGGCCATCAGGGGGTAGGCCTGACCGCGCTTACTGCCGGCGACCCAGGCGCTGCCGTGGATTTGCACCAGCACCGGTGCGCGGCCGTCCGACGGGAGGTCTTCGCGATGCCAGATGTCGAGGTGATTTCGGACGCCGGCGTCCCCGTAGGCGAGGTTCTCATGGCGCAGATACCGCCGCCGTTCGGTGAGCCTGGGAAACCAGGTGTCCTGCAGTCGGGTGGCGGAATCCCGTTCCGTCGCCGCCGGAAGGTCGTCGTCGTAGTGCTCGCCGAGGGCATCACGCAGGGCCCGATCGAAGACCGCCTCGGCCTGGTTGGCGGTGCGTTGCGCCCGCACCAGACCGGCCCACGAGGCGATGATCACGAGCATTGCCAGCCGGCCGCCGGGGCGTCGAATCGCCTTGCGGCCCAATGCCATTCCGGTGGCGGCTTCGGCAGCCAGCACATGCAGTGGGAACTCGCCGGCGACCAGACTGACGAAGGCCAGCGGTATCACGCTGGCGGCCGACGACAACCCGGGCAGAATGCGGCGGAACACCGCGTCCAGCCTGGTCGAGTTGGCGACGATCGCCGCAAGACCGCTCAGGAATGCCAGCCCCGTCAGTGCCTTCGCCGGTATCGAATGGGCTCCCCGCTTCACCGTAGCCGTCCATGCAGGATCTGCTGGACGCACTCGGTCAGCCGCCGCACGGTGGCCGGGTCGAGGGAGTCGGCCTCGTCCTCGGTGCCCGAGACCGTCCCCGACGGCGACGACAACGCATGGAACATGATCGCTCCCCCGATTGCCTCGAAGACCGCTGCGCAGGACGTTTCCGGATGGAGTTCACCGTCGTCGCGGGCGCGCTCGAGCACACCGACGGCATGCTGCATCTGGGGTTCCAGCACCCGTAGGCGGTACTGCTCGAGGATCTCCGGATACTGCCGGGCATCGAGATGCACCCGCAGGTTCGCATACCCGTCGCCGCGGGCGAAGTAGGCGAACGCATCACAGGCGAAGGCCACCAATGCGTCTTCGATCGGCCGGTCGTCGGCCAACCTCGCAACGCTCTGCGCCGAGAGCGCGTCGAGCAGCAGGGCCTGGGCGTCGGGATAGCGACGATAGACGGCGTCCTTGCTTACACCCGCGGTGCGCGCGACGCCTTCGAAGTGGAAGCCGGCCCACCCCTCGCGCGCATAGAGCGTTCGCGCCGCTCGCATCAGTCTCTCGTCGATCGTCGGATCGCGACGACGCCCCGCCGCCGACTTGCGTGGGGACGGGTTCGGCTCCGGAGCGGACCGGACGACGGAACCGATGCTGTCAACACCCATCCCCATGGCCATCCCATCCTTCCGCCGGCGTGAGCATAGGCACCGATCTGTCGCGATCCTATTGCCGACGCCCGGCGTCGGTATTACGATTCCCCGAATCACCCCGAAGCAAGGAGGCACGGACGTGGCCTGTTGCGCTCTGGTCGCGGCCCTCTTCGGGGCCGCCCTTCGCCGCATCCCCCGTCGTGCCAAACCAGCCGCGGCCGTCCCGACCGGCCGGTGGTCACCGGCAGATAACCCCTCGAGGAGGGCTTCGTCATGACCGTGCAGGCCCCACCCGAACCGCCCGTGACCGGCTATGACGACGCCGTGGGGTACCCGCTGACCGTCCCGGACCGGCCCAACGGCCCGGCCGTGCGGGCCCTGCTACGGCGAACGGCGGCTGTCGCCGCGGTGATAGGCACGACCGCCGTCACGGCGGCGTTGCGCAGCAGGCGTCCCGCCACCCGCGCGGTCGCACTCGGCGCCCTGGTACCCGGCGGCGGTTACCTCTTCACCCGCAACCCGTTGCGGTTCCTGGCGACCCTCGGCGGATTCTTCGCCTCCCTGGTGGCGTGGTTCGGTAGCGGAAACATCCTGTTGCCCCCGCTGGTCTGGGCCGGCACCGCGCTCGGCGCGGGACGGCGGGCGGCCCGGGGCCGCAAGACCTGGAACGGCGCGCGGGTCGCGGTTCCGGTGTCGATCGCCGGGGCGGCGACGGCCGGTGTGATCGCCCGGCGACGGGCCTTCCATGCCGCGCAGGAGCGCGGACGGGTGCGGGCGCAGTACCTCGACAACGTGCCCCGGTTCGACCCGCGCCCCAAGGACACCGTGCGCAACGAACTCTCGCCGGCCGATCTGGCGACCATGCGGGCCCTGCTCGATCGCGCGCTACAGCCGTTGGACCAGTTCGAGGGGTTCACCAAGGTGGACCAGTTCCAGACCTCGGCGATCCGCTACCAACTCAACTTCATGCAGTGGGCGCTGGCGCTGGCTCAGTTGCACTACGTTCCGTCCTTCCACGGCTATCTTTCAGCGGCCCAGCGCAACTTCATCGACAAACTCACCCTTCCCGCAGTGTGGCGGTACTGGGCCTTCGAGCAGACCTGGGGGAACTTCAGCCTGGACTGGGATCCGATGAAGCGGGACAACATCATGCTGTCGGGCTACCTCGGCACCATGCTGGGCGCCTACGAGTCGACCACCGGCGACGACCGCTACCGGCGCGGCGGGGCGCTACCGTTCCGGCTGGGCAAACGCACCTGGCCCTACACCCACGACATGGTCGCTGCAGCCGTGCACGACAACATGCAGCGCTCCGGGATGACCCTGTTCCCGTGTGAGCCGAACTGGATCTACAGCGCCTGCAACATGACCGGCATCAACACCCTGATGCTGTCGGACCGCCTGCACGGCACCGGTTTCGTCGACACGATCGGCGCGAGGTTCCGGCAACGCCTGCACGAGGAGTTCATCACGCCCGACGGCCGGGTCACCGCGATCCGTTCCTCCCGGCTGGGTGTCACGATTCCGGCGCTGACATCCACGATGGCCGACTGCGGGTTGGCCAGCATGCTGCATGCCTTCGATCCCGATCTGGCACAGCGGTGTTGGGCGATCGTGCGGCGCGAGTTCATCGACACCACCACTGTCCCGGAGCCCACCATCGTGCTGCGGGGGTGGGATGCCATCGATACCGGCAACTACCACAAGACCCATCTGGGTGCCTTCGGGCCGGTGATGTGGGCGGCCGCGGAGATGGGCGACACCGAATTGTACGACGTCCTGGCGGCATCGCTGGACCGCCAGCTGGCCCCGAATGAGTCCGGCGGAACCCGTTGGTACGACGGACTTTCCACGAACATGAACGCAATGGTCGCGCTGGCCCGGTTCAACCCGGCCGGTGGCTATCGCGCGCTGATCGCCGACGGCCCGGGCCCGGAGGTGCTCTGCGGCCCGGTGCTGGACGGCGTGAACTACCCGGAGGTACTGGTCGCCTCGACGCGGACCGACGGCACGGACCTGCGCCTGGTGTTGCGGCCGGGCGACGGCCCGCGACGGGTCCAGATCGGTATCCAGCGTTGCGCCCCGCGCGGTCGTTACCGTCTCGACGGTGCCGTCGAGGCCGAGGCCACCGCCGACGACAACGGTGCCCTCACCGTCTCCGTAGACCTGGCCGACCGCACCGAGTTGACACTGACACCGGCCTCCTAGCCGCGGGCCATCGAAGGGAATCAGATGCGGAAAGTCATTGTGACCGGGGCCGGTTCGGGCATCGGCAGGGAATTCACCAAGCTCTACCTCGGCGACGGATCGCAGGTGTTGGCCGTCAGCCTGCTCCAGGACGAACTCGACGAGTTGACCCGGGAATTCGGCTCGGCGGCAGCTCGCCTGCAGACGCTTCAGATGGATCTTTCCAAGCCCGACGCGGCCGCGACCCTGCTGCGCTGGTGCGACGAGAACGACTGGATTCCGGACATCTTGATCAACAATGCCGGCTTCGCCTGCTTCGGCGACGCCGTGGACCTGTCGCCCGAGCGGGTGACGAACATGTTGCAGCTCAACGTCATCACGCTGACCGAGATGTCGATGCTGTTCGGGAGGCTGATGAAGGAGCGTCGCCGGGGTGCCATCCTCAACGTCGGCTCGACAGCCGGAATGGTGCCATCGACTCGGATGGCGTCCTACGGCGGCAGCAAGTCGTATGTCAACACCTTCACCTACGCGCTGGCCGCCGAACTCAAGCCGTACGGCGTCACCGTGACCTGCCTGACGCCGGGTGCCACCCAGACAAAGTTCGCACAGGCCGGCGGCATCGACACGTTCAGCGATAAGTCGATGCTGCACAACATGTTCGACAAGAACAAGGCAGGGTCACCGGTGGAGGTTGCGCGCGGCGGTTATCAGGCGCTGGCCGCCGGCAAGACCCAGGCGCTGGTCGGCAAGGGCTCCAAGCTGGCGGCCGTGCTATCCCGGGTGGTCTCGCAGAAGCGGCTGCCCGCGCTGATCCGGAACCCGTGATGACGATCCGGGCCGACCAGGCGCCCCCATCGGATCAGCCGATCCGCCTCACCCCGAAGCTGGTCCTGGCGGCCGGGCTCGAGATCGCAGCCGCCGCCGCGCTCGCCGCGCTCGTCATACGCGAACCCGAACCGCCGGCAGCCGCGGGACACGTCCATTCCGGCATGACCGGAATGCATTCCGAGGTGGCAAGCTCCATTCACTGGTCGTTCGCCGACCTGGCCCTCGGCGGTCTGGCGGTGGGTGCGCTGATCTGGTTGGCGACGACCCGTACCCGCACAAGCGCCGGATTGGCCGCCGCCGCTGCGGCGGCGTTCGCGGCGTCAGCGCCGGTGCGTGCCCTAGCGGCGACCTCGCATCTGGTCGCCATGGCGGCCCTGGAGGTGCTGGCGGTGGCGGCGCCCCTGCTGCTGATCGCCGCGGCGCACCGAGCCACACCCGCGAGCCCGGACCGCACCATCCGCCGGTATTCGATGGCGGTGATCACAGCGACGGCGGGCTACTCGGCGCTGCTGATCGCATTGCATCTGCCCGGAATGCACGATCGCGCCGGCCGGCTGGGGTCGATCCCGCTGTGGCTGGCGCCGGTGATCGCGGCCGTCGGGATCGCCTACTGGGGGGCGATCCTCGGCACCGCGGGCCGGGTCCGTACCTCGGTGCGGCGACGCGCTCTTGTCATCGGGCAGGAAGTGGGGGCGATCCTGGGCCTTGCCGCGATCATCCGTCCGACCGCCACGATGGAGCACGTCAGCCCGCTGGGCATCTCGGCCCAGCTCGACCACCGCTTGGGCGGTGTGCTCATGCTGGCGACCTGCGCGGCAGTCACTCTGCCCCTTCTGAAACGACTTGCACCACAGCATGACGAAGCCGGAAGCGGGGCGGGGTCCGGTGTCGGCTGAGGCAGGTGCGATGCGAAGACTGCTCGACGCGCAGCGGGCGGATTTCCTCGCCAAGGGGCCGCCGTCGGCGGCGCTTCGCCGCGACCGCATCGATCGGTTGATCCTACTGCTGACCGAGAACGCCGACGAGTTCTCGGCGGCGTTGAACGCCGATTTCGGCAACCGGCCGCACGCCGTCAACCTGGTCTCGGAGGTCGCGGGCATCCTGGCCGACATGCTGGCGACCCGACGGCATCTGAAGGCGTGGATGCGACCGCGTCGGATCCGGTCCTCGACTGCGCTCGGGCTGCCGACCATGGTCGAGAAGAAGCCACTCGGCGTCGTCGGCATCATCGGCCCCTGGAACTTCCCGGTCAGCCTGGTCGTGCAACCCGCCGCGTCCGCCTTCGCCGCGGGGAACCGGGTGATGATCAAGTTCTCCGAGGTCACCTCCCGCACAGCGGAATTGTTCAGCGCCAAGGTGCCCGACTATTTCGATCCGACCGAACTGACCGTCATCACCGGCGGGCCGGAGGTTGGGGCGGCGTTCAGCGCGCTGCCGTTCGACCACCTGTTCTTCACCGGATCACCGCAAGTCGGTGCGCTCGTCGCCGAGGCGGCCGGCCGAAACCTGGTACCCGTCACCCTGGAACTGGGCGGAAAGAACCCCGCTGTCATCGCCCGGGACGCCGACGTGGCCGCCGCGGGCCGACGGGTGATGGCGGCCCGCCTGGCCAACGGCGGACAGATCTGCCTATGTCCGGACTACGTGTTCGTCCCCCGGGCCCGGGTGGACGAATTCGTTACGGCGGCAGCCGAACACGCTCGAATAGCGGCGTCTGCGCACGATGGCGCGGGCCTGGTCAGCATCGTCGATGAGAAGAACTTCAAGCGGGTATCGGGTCTGATAGACGACGCCCGTGCGCAGGGCGCGACCGTGTACGACACCGGCACACCGCCTGATCCGGAACGGCGGCGCATCCCTCCGACGGTTCTGCTCGGCGTCACCGACAACATGCTCGTGGCCCGCGAGGAGGTCTTCGGGCCCGTACTGACGGTGCTGCCGTATGACTCCATCGGAGAAGTCTGCGACTACGTGACGGCGCGGCCGTCACCGCTGGCGGCCTACTGGTACGGCCCGGATGGGCCCGGCCTGAGGGAGTTTCGCGCCCGAACGCTGAGCGGTGGGATGACGATCAACGACTTCGCGCTGCACTGCGCGGTCATGACCGCACCGTTCGGCGGCGTTGGTCGAAGCGGCTCGGGCGCCTACCACGGCAAGACCGGTTTCGACACCTTCACCCATGAGCGCACCGTCACCACCAGCCGGCTGCCGGTGAGCATGGCAGCGCTCATCACACCGCCCTACCCGGCGGCGCTGTCGCCGTTGGTGTCGGGTTACGTGCGCTTCGAGCGGTATCGGGCCCGGCGCCGGCGCAGGCGGACCCAGCGACATGTTGCAGACCGACGCCCAGCCTGAATGTCCCGATCCGGGGCACCGGGACATCGTGCGCCTCGACCCCGAACAGCGCCCGGGTCCAGCCCATCTCGGTGACGACGATCTCGGCGATGTCTCGGAGATCCTCGCGTTGCTCCGACCAGCGACCTTCGCGGCCGGCCAGTCGATCTTCAACGAGCGTGAACCCGGTGACCGGGTCTACATCCTCCACTCCGGCATCGTGAAGATCCGGCGGCGCCTCGACGGCGAGCGCGATCACCTCATCGCGGTCGCCGGCCCCGACGACATCGTGGGCGAGTTGGCGGTGTTCGACCCCGGCCCGCACACCAGCACCGTTGTCGCGGTGACGAACGTCTCCGCCGGATGGCTGGACCGGGCGACCCTGCACAGCTGGATCGTCGAGCATCCGCAGGCCGGCCAGATCCTGCTGCAACTACTCGCCCGTCAGGTCAAGCGCCGATACCACCAGCTGACCGACATGGCGGGCACCGATGCGACCGGACGGGTCGCCCGCCAGTTGCTCTACCTGGCAGCACGATTCGGTGTCACCGAGGCGGACGGCGTGCGGGTCACCGGCGTCGTCACCCCGTCCGAACTCGGCGACCTGGCCGGAGCTCCGGCACCGGTGTTGAACCGAGTGCTCGAGGACTTCGCCGGCCACGGCTGGGTTCGGCTTGTCGATGACGGCGTTCTCGTGACGGATCTCGCGGCACTGGACAGCCGGGCCACCCGGCCCACCGGCGGCCCTCGGTGACGGCGACACTCGGCGCGCCGTACCGTCGAATCACGCACAGGTCGGCCAGTACCCTGCGGAGAGGCTGACCGCTGGCACGACGCCGGGGTGCTCGAGGACGGTGATGACGCAGTCGAACGGCGCGGGCCGGCCCCGCGACCCGCTGGTGGTGGAGCGGGTCCAGCGCGCCGCCTGCGACATCTACGGCCGGGT
Source organism: Mycobacterium sp. (assembly GCA_020438785.1). Lineage (GTDB taxonomy): Bacteria > Actinomycetota > Actinomycetes > Mycobacteriales > Mycobacteriaceae > Mycobacterium. The sequence goes on from JAGQTW010000210.1 coordinate 7,889, forward strand.
CGGGTGGTCCGGCTTCAGCATCGACGCGGTGGCCCGCGAGGCCAAGGTCGGCAAGTCATCGATTTACCTGCGCTGGCCGGACCACACGACGCTGCTGCTCGAGAGCCTCGAGTCCCGCATCGACCTGCCCTACGACACCGACACCGGGACGTTGCGCGGGGACTTGCTGGTGCTCAGCCGCAGCATCCTGGCGATCCTGTTCGGCGAGTACGGGGACGTCCTGATCCGGTTGTCCGCCGAGGCGCGGGCGGTGCGCGAGCTCGCGCCGCGCTGGGAGGCGTTCATGGCGGCCAATGCGACGGCGATCCGGGCCATCGCTCAGCGCGGCATCGACCGCGGCGAGTTGCCGCCGAATGCGCCGGTGACGACGCTGCTCGACGCACTCTTCGGCGGACTGCTGATGCATCTGATCGCCACTCCACCCTCGCGGGTGAGACGCCTGGCCGCCGACGCCGACCGCTACGCCGAGGGTCTGGTCGACCTGATCCTGGCCGCCGTTCGGCCCGGCTGACGGTCCCGCTGTGTCAGCCGCCGCTGATCTGCAGCAGGTAGGCGGCCAGCACGGAGAAATCGGATTCGACCGCCGACGCCGGGTCCGCGCAGCCCGGCGTCGCGGGTCTGGCCTGACATCCCAGCGCCGACCAGGTGCTGGCCGTGTTGAGGATCCGGTCTGCGACCCTGGTCGCGTCAGCGACGAGTCCGTTCTCCGACTCGGTCCTCAGTTCGGGCTGAACCTGCTTGGTGAGGTCGATCTTCTGCGCGGTGACGCTCGCGCATTCGGCCGACGTGACATCGACCGTGCAGGCACGATTCATGCTCAGCGGGCTGAACTGCGAACTCAGATCGGCAAGCCGGGAGACCGTCGGCGTGCTGCTGGTCGTGGCGGATCCCATCGGCTTGTCGGCGGAAGACGAGCAGGCGACGGCCATCGCCCCTGCTGCCAGAAGTGCCGCGGCCCGGGCCAGGTCCGCGACCCCGAACTGTCCGATCACCAGTGTTCCGCACCTCCCCTGGGTCGCCGCTAGATACTAGTCGCCCGTCCAGGACCCAGCTGACTTGGTTTACTTTGTAGCGATCGACGCGACGAATCGAAGAGGACTGTCAATGCGGGTCTTGGTCACCGGTGTGGACCGACGGTTGGGCCTGGCGGTGTCCCGCGAATTGGCGATGCGCGGAGTCGAGGTGGTGGCCTCGGCCGACGACGGTGCGGACCGGGCGGCGCTGGACGCAGCGATGGCGGGCGTCGGCTCCGACGGCGTGGTGCTCCACCTCGCGGGCAGCAACGCGGCCGGTCATGACGACGTTCTGACTGCGGTGCGGGCGCACGACGTGGAGCGTCTGGTCCTCGCTGCGCCCGCGAGGGCGGGCTCCGCCCAGAACGAGCTCCTCGAACGGCGGGTCCGCGACTCCGGACCGGCCACCACGCTGGTTTGGCTGGCACCGCTCCTGGGCCGCGGCGTGCGCAGCGCCGTCACCGACCAGCTCGCCGGTCCGGTCATCATCTGCTGCTCGGATCAACCAAACCCATTGCGGCAGTTCGTCCATCACGATGATGCGACTCGTTTCCTGGCCGATCGGGTGATGGAGCCGATCACCGGTGTGGTCAACCTGGCCGCCGATGGCGCGCTGCCCCTGGACCGCGTTGCCGAACTGCTCGGCAAGGGACTGGTCCGCCTGCCCCGTGCCGCGGCCGCCCGATTGGCCCCGGAGTGCCTGGCACCCTGGCCGATCGCCGACACCACCCGCCTGCGCGAGGACTTCGGCTTCCACTGCGCGTGGACCAACGAGGACGCCGTCGTCGACACCCGCCGCTCACTGCTCACCTACATCCACCTCGGACCGGTGAACCTCGCGCGTCGCAGCGTGTTGCCCCTCACCGAGCCGGGGTGGCGGCCCGACCTGTCGCCCTGGCCCGGACACGAACTGCGGGCGATCGGCCCGGCCGAGTTCCGCGGCGAGTTCGACGACGCGATCGATCCGCAGATGGGCACCTTCACCGCGACCAACGTCGGGGAGGCGATGGGCGGCCCGATGACGCCACTCTCGCTGCAGATCGCACTTCTGAGCCTGCGGGCCGGCTCCGAGGTCGCCGGCCGGCTGGTCGGGCTCGACGGGCTGTTGGCCCACGAGACCCAGGCCCGCAGCATGTGCAGCTTCGGCCACGGTGTCTTCATCAACGTCTCGATCATCCGGGGCGTGTACGAACGGATGCCCGGAAGCACCCCCGAGCAGGCCGACGCCCAGTATCTCGGCGTGCCATTACCCGAAGGTGCCGACCAGTCGGCCCTGTCCCTGGCGGACGCCAAGGCGGTCGGCACGATCGCGCGCAAGGGCGCGCTGGCCCTGGCCCGCCTGGGGCTGTCGGAGAAGTGGCTGTTGGGCGAGGCCGAACGGCTGGGCCGGCCCGCCGTCGACATCGCGGCGTTGACCGATCCCGAACTCGATGCCCGGATCTGGCTGCTCATCGACACCTTCGTCGACAGCCAGGAGATCAACGCCGGCGCTCAGATGGTCGGCGCCGCGACCCTCTCGGCCGCCGAGCGGCGCGGCACCGGCGGTGAGCTGACCGCCGGGTCGCTGGCCAGTGGGCGGGCCCTCGAGGGTGTGCAGCAGGTTGCCGCGCTGGTACGGACGAATCCGGCCGCGCGAGCGGCGCTGGAGAAGTACCGCCGGGATCCGGATCCGATGCGGGGATTCGCCCAGGACTCACCGGAACTGCACGCGGCCGTCTCGAAGCTGATGGCCGATGTCGGTCATCGGGGGCCCGGCGAATACGAGTTGGCCAACGAGATGTTCGCCGACCGGCCCGGTCTGCTGCTCGAATCGATCTACCAAGCCGCAAACGCACAGCGGTCCGCCGAACCCGGTGCCGCGGCACCCGCGCAGCGCGGCCTGCTCGAGAGGGCGGCCGGCTCTGCCCTTCAGCGCCGCGAGCGGATCCGGGACGCATCGATCAGGATCTACCACCAGCTGCGGCTGGCCTTGCGGGAGAAGGGTGAACGGCTGATGGCCGCGGGCATACTCCCCGATCGCGACGCGGTGTTCTACCTCGGCCTCGACGAGTGGGCCCACCCGCCCGCCGACGCGACCGAGCGCGTCGGGCGCCGCCGGGCCGAGCGCGAGAAGCTCGAGGGCATCGAGCTGCCGGCCATGGTGGAGGGTGACTGGACGCCGGTCTCCTTCTCGGCGGTCGCCGAGTCCACCCAGCTGACCGGCGCGGGGGTGTCCCGCGGCGTCGCGCGGGGCCGGGTGCGGGTGCTCACCGATCCCGAAGACGGTCTTGAGCCCGACGAGATCCTGGTGTGCCGGGTCACCGACGTCGGCTGGACACCGCTGTTCGCCGCCGCCGCCGGCGTGGTCAGCGAGATCGGCGGTGCGATGTCGCACACCGCGATCGTCGCCCGCGAGTTCGAGATCCCGGCCGTCGTCGGCGTGGAAACGGCCACCCGCAGACTCCAGACGGGCCAGCTCGTCGAGGTCGACGGCATAGCGGGAACCGTCACGGTGCTGCCCGACTGAGAGCGGCTCACCTGTCTTACTAAGTTAGATAGAAGCTGGTAGCGTGCGACCATGGTTTACGACCTGGCCCGCTACGGATCGGACTACGACTACCGCGTCGACGAGCAGTTGGCGAAGGACCAGGGCCGGCGCTGGGACGAGCTGCGCAACCAATGCCCGGTGCGGCTCAACGACACCGCGACACCGCGGCGGATCTGGCTGCTGATGGGCTACGACGACGTCCGCTCGGCCTTCCAGGACTGGGAGACGTTCTCCAGCAGATCAATCGAGGTCTGGGAGACCGACGAGATGATCGCGGTGAAGAACCCGTGGATCCCCACCGAGATCGACCCACCGCTGCATACCGAGTACCGCAGCCTCATCGCGGACTACTTCGTCCCCCGCGCGGTCAACGACCGCGAGAACGACGTACGGAAGTTCTGTGCGGAACTCGTCGCGGAACTCGCCCCCCACGGCCGGGCCGAGTTCGTCCGGGACTTCGGCAAGGTCTACCCCACCCGGATCTTCATGCACCTCATGGGATTACCGGTGGAGAAGTCCGAACAGATGCTGGAATGGGTCGACACGCTGATCCACACCAACCCGGCCGACGACCCCGACTACAAGATTCGCCACGGCGTGCGCGGGGAGATCTTCGGGTTTCTCGGCGATCTGTTGGAGCAACGCCGCCGGGAACCCAAAGACGACATCCTGACCACCATCGTCACCAAACAGTTGACGAGCGGCCGGCTGATGACCCAGCAGGAGGCGCTGTCGATGACCTTCCTGCTCTACATGGGCGGTCTCGACACCGTGGCCGCCTCGCTCAGCTACATCTTCCGCTATCTGGCCGACCATCCCGATGTGCGCCACCGGGTGATCAGCGGCGAGGTCGCCGCCCGCGATGTCGCCGAGGAGCTGCTGCGCACCAATTCGATCGTCAACCCCGGGCGGGTGGTGATGAGGGATATCGAGTTCGCCGGCTGCCCAATGAAGGCGGGAGACCGGGTCATCCTCGGCACCCCCGCCGCCAACCGCGATCCGGCCGAATTCGGCGCCGACGCAGCCGACATCGAAATCGGCCGACGCCCCAACCGGCACATCGCGTTCGGCGCCGGAGTGCACCGCTGCCTCGGCTCACACCTGGCCCGGTTGGAGCTCACCATTGCGATCGAGGAGTGGCACAAGCTGATTCCCGACTACCGCATTCCGGCGGGCGCCGTGGTGGCGGATCACCCCGGGTCGATCTGCACGCTCAAGTCGCTTCCCCTGGAATGGGACGTCCACTGACCGGCGAACAGGACATCACGGCGTGACCACATCCACATTGGCGATCTCCGACGAACACGCCGAGCTCGCCGAGGCCGCACTCGGGCAGCTGCGGCGGGCCAAGACGCTGGCCTCCGCACGCGCGACCACCGGGAGCGATTCCGACTCCACCGCGATATGGTCTGCTGCCGCCGGTCTCGGCTGGCACGGTCTGGCCGTGGACGAGCAGTACGGCGGCTCGGGCTTCGGGTTGTCCGAGTTGTCCATCGTGCTCGAGGCGATGGGACACGAGTTGTGCCCGGGCCCATTCCTGCCGACCGTCGCATTCGGCGCGACACTCAACAGCTGCGGAGCCGTGCCGCTCGCCGCGCGGTACCTGCCGGGACTGGCCGCGGGTTCGACGGTGGCCGCGGTAGCCGTACGCGACGGAGTCCGCCTGGACGCCGATGGCGCCGCGACCGGCACCTGCCCGGCCATGCTGGGGGCTCCGCAGGCCAACGTCATCGCCGTCGTGGCCGGCGACGACGTTCTGGTGCTTGATGTTTCCGATCCCGGCGTCACCTGCACGGCCGCGACCGCCGCCCTGGACACCACCCGCGGCATCGGGGAGGTGACCCTGTCCGACGTGCGGGTCGGCGAGGACCGGATCATTCGTGGTGGTGCCACCCGGCTGCGGACGGTCTGGCGGATTCTCACCGCCGCAGAGGCGCTCGGTTCCGCGCGGGCCGCCCTGGAGATGGCGTGCGACTACGCGAAGATGCGTGAGCAGTTCGGCCGAACCATCGGCACGTTCCAGGCGGTCAAGCACCATCTGGCCAACCTGCTCGTCGACATCGAGATGACCACCGCCGCGGTGTGGGACGCCGCCCGCGCCGAGGACATCGACAGTGCTGCCTTCGCCGCCGCGGTGGCCGCCTGGCACGCGGCGCGCACCGTGGTCTCGGCGGCCGAGATGAACATCCAGTTGCATGGTGGCATCGGCTTCACCTGGGAGCACGACGCGCATCTCTATCTGCGGAGGGCGCGTACGGTGGCCGCGGTGCTCGACCACGGCGATGACGCCCTCGCCGAGATCGTCGATGCCCAGCGGTGCGGACAAGCTGCCGGTCCGTCCTTCACCCTGCCGGCCGAGGCCGAGGCGTTCCGGGCCGAAGCGCGATCCGTAGCCGCATCGGCCCGCGATCTGCCTCCGGCTGCGCAGCGCGAATTCCTGGTCGATTCTGGCTATTTCGTCCCGCACTGGCCCAAGCCGTGGGGACGCGACGCCGGTGCGGTCGAACAGCTGGTGATCGACGAGGAGTTCGCCGGTATCGCACTCCCGGACATGGGCATCACCGGGTGGGTGACCCTCACCATCGTCCAGGCCGGTAACGACGAGCAGCGCCGCCGCTGGGTCGAGCCGGTACTTCGCGGACGCGAGCAGTGGTGCCAGCTGTTCAGCGAGCCCAGCGCGGGGTCGGATGCGGCTGCCGTGCGCACGGCGGCGGTCAAGGTGGATGGCGGCTGGCGGGTGACCGGCCAGAAGGTGTGGACGAGCGGTGCGCAGAAATGCCAATGGGGTCTGGCGACGGTGCGCACCGATCCGGACGCCCCGAAGCACGCCGGGGTCACCATGATGGCGATCGATATGCGCGCCGCAGGCGTCCAGGTGCGACCGCTTCGCGAGCTGACCGGCGAGGCGCTGTTCAACGAGGTGTTCTTCGACGACGTGTTCGTCCCGGATGCCGACGTCGTCGGTGCCGTCGGGCAGGGCTGGAAGGTCGCGCGCGCGACACTCGGCAACGAGCGGGTTTCGATCGGCGGCGGCAGCGGGTCCATCGACATCGGTCCCGACGACGTCGTCGCCCTACTCGACAAGGCACCGGAGACCACACGTCGGCATCTCTCCCGGCGGGCGGGGGAGGTGTTCGCCGAGCTCTATACCTTGCGGCCGTTGAACATCCGGATTGCGGCCCGGGCGCTGGCCGGTGCTGGCGCGGGACCCGAGGCCAACGTCACCAAACTTCTGAAAGCGGAGAGCTCGCAGCACCTGACGGAATTGGCCGTCGGGCTCGCCGGACCGGATGCGGTGACGGGTGATGCGCCGGTGATCGCCCACGACTACCTGTTCGCGCGGTGCCTGACGATCGCGGGCGGCACCTCGGAGATCATGCGCAACACCATCGCCGAACGGATTCTCGGACTCCCCCGCGATCCGCTGCTCAAGTAGGGAGCCGCAGTGAAGGCCACGAAACGATGAGGTCGTCTGCGCGCCTCGACCGCGCGTCGGTCACGCTGACCGCCCTGGCCGAAGCCGCGGCCGCGCTGCTCCCGATGAAGGCCGTTCCCACCTCGTTCCCGATCGGCGCCGAGGCTCTGTCACCGGAGAGACTGACCTCACTGCTCTCGATCGCGTCGCCCGCCCGGGTCCGCTCCGCCCGCCGCGTCGGTGGCAGCACCGGGACAACAGATCGCGTGTTGCTTGAGTTGGAGTGGGACGTCGACGACCCGCGTCTTCCCGGGCGGATATTCGTCAAGAGCACCCCGCTGAGTGCGAAGAACCGAACCATGGTGGCCGCGCTGAGCCTGGCGCGCAACGAGATCGGCTTCTATCGGCAGATCCGTCCGGCACTGTCGGCGCGGGCTGCCCCGGCGGCCTATGCCGCGGAGTCCGCGATCGGGGCGCGGCACCTGCTGCTCCTGGAGGACATCACCGCGAACGGCGCTGAACCGCGGGCATTGTGCGACGAGATCGGGCCGGACTATGCCCGCGCGATGATGGCTTCGCTCGCCGAACTGCACGCGACGTTCTGGGAGTCGCCACGCCTCGGCCGCGACCTCCGATGGGTACGCCCGGAGCGGGGCCGCCCCGGGTTCGCGCTGTTGCTCCGCCAGTTTCGCCAAGTTCGTACGAAAATGCTGAATTCCCAACATGCTCCGTTGTCCCGCCCGGTCCGGGCGATGGCCGAGTTCGTCAACGCCAATGACTGGTCGCTGCATGCGCAGTGGGAACGTGGGCCACAGACCCTCGTTCACGGGGACTGCCATCTGGGGAACACCTACCTGCGCGACGACGGCGGTGTCGGAATGCTGGACTGGCAGGTGGTGCACCGTGCCCCCGGCCTGCGCGAGGTCGCCTACTTCCTGGTGACCTCGGTACCCACCGACATTCGCCGCGACCACACCGACGAGCTACTCCGGCTGTATCTGGACGAGCTTGCCGCCCGAGGTATCGATTCCGCACCGAGCATCGATGCCGCCTGGGATGCACTGCGCTTCTTCGCCTTCGACGCATGGGATTCCAGTGCGATCTGCGTGGTGTGGCCGGGACTGCAGGCGCCGGAGAACGTCGAGGCGTCCTTCGCCCGGGCGAACGCCGCCATCGAGGACCTCGACGTGATGCCGGTGCTGCGAAGGGCCGTCTGAAGCGGCCGCCCGATCAGAGGTCCGGATGGCCGGCGAGGCCGGCCCTCAGAATCTCCCGGTAGATGCGTTGGCTGCCGTCATAGGCGTCGAGATCCGGCGCCTGTCTGCCGAGCCGGATGTAGCCCTCGACAAGCCCGCGGAAGGCGGCCAGGGCCGGGTCGCTGAGCCGCTGCCCGCCGAGGGTGCGCCAGAAGTCGAGCAGCGTGGAATCGACGTCTGACAACTCCGCCAGTTCGGCGTGGACCCGCAACGCCGCCTCGACACCGAGCAGCAGATCGACCAGGTGTGGATGTGCGCGGTACACCTGATCGATCCCGGCCAGCACGGCGTCGAAGTCCTCGGCCAGGTTGCCGCACCCGGTTGCCCCCGCGTCGCGCATTCGGTCGCGGAGTTCGCCGACGCCCGCCTCCACCACCGCGATATAGAGGTCGGCTTTGCTTGCGAAGTAGTGGTACATCGTCGGTGTGGTGACGCCGGCGGCACGCAGGATGTCGCGGATGTTGGTGGCGGCATAGCCGTTCCGCGCGAACTCTCGCGCTGCGGCCAGCATAAGCGCGGTGCGGCTGTCCCGTTCACCGAGACGCGGGCGGCCTGGACCGCGCGGCGCGGTGACGGCGTCCGCAGAACCCATGGACGGCCACCTTTCTCCCGATCTTGCCGAAATATATCGCGCGTTCTATTGTCGGTGAGTGCCCATGCAATCGTCAACCAGACGTGAACTCCCGCGCTTCGGGTCCTTCGGATTCCAGACCGTGGTCGATACCTACGATCCGGTGCTGGCCGAGGTCCACCCGGCTGACACACATCTGGGAATGAACCTGCAGGGCCAGTACTTCTACGGCGGGCTGCGCAACGCCGAGGGCGTCACCTACATGGTGGAGCGCAAGTTCGCTGCGGCGATGACCAACGGGCTGTGGCTGATGAGCGACGAGTCCGGCGAGACCGCGCTGCTGCCCGAGGCCATGCTCGCCACTCGCGGCGAGGCCATCCGCCGGATCACGCCGGAACGACGTGAGTGGAAGAACCACCTGTTGCGGTCGGTGGGCGCCGAGGTGGCCGCCTCCGACGAGCAACCGCTTTCGCTGGTGCTGGAAAGTGATCGACTCGAATGGTCGGAGGGACGCCTGCTCGACCTGACCGGCACCGTTCAGGGCCCGGGATTTCAGATCTATGCGCCCGATCGCAGCGAGCCGGTGTTCTACACGAGCCAGTTCTACTGGGTCACCGGAACGGTTCTCGGCCAAGCCGTCGAGGGTTTCATCGGACTGGACCATTCCTACTTCGCCGCGGGCTCGGAGTGGAAGGAATACCGCGTCTACAACGATCTGGAGATCGCCTGGACGGTGTTCGCCAACAAGTACTCCGACGACTCCGTCGAATACGGCGTCATCGTCACCGGCAAGGGCGGCTTCGGCGGGGCGGTGGTCTACGAGTCAGGCGTCGAGATCGCCAACACGAACCGAGTGAATAGCCGTTTCTCCCTTCAGGAAAGCGGCGACATCGCACTCGGTACGTCCGACCTGGAAACCGCAACCTACACGTTCACCGCCACACCCACCGGTTCGATGCCACACTTCAGCAAGGCGCGGTGGGCTGGTTATCGCGCGCAGGCGGGCATCGCCCGCCGGGTCGGCGACGACCGTGAACCGGTCAACGCGTTCTCCTGGACCGAGTTCTTTCCCGAACGCATGGCCGGCGAAGGCCTCTTGGTCGACTGACGGTGACCCGCTAGGAGGCGCGCGGGAAGTTCAGCATGCGTCGCGCGTTCTGCTCGACGATCAATTCGCACTCGTCGTCGGGAACGTCCGCCAGCACCTCCGCGGCCCGCTTGCGCGAGTTGGGCCAGTTGGAGTCCGAGTGCGGGAAGTCAACCTCGAGGGTGATCCGGTCGACGCCGACGGTGTGCCGGTTGTTCAGTCCGTGCTCGTCGTCGATGAAGCAGCCCCAGAAGTGCTTTCGGAACAGGTCCGACGGGCGGGCGTCGAAGTCGATCGGCTGGTAGTAGCGGTGCCGTTCCCATACGTAGTCGGTGCGCTCCAGAATGTAGGGCACCCAGCCGATGCCGCCCTCGGCCAGCGAGAACTGCAGTTCCGGGAACTTCTGCAGCTTGCCGGAGAACAGCAGGTCCACGGTGGTCCACATCAGGTTGGTGGCGAACAGCGCGATGGCGACGGCGAAGGGCGCGTCGTTGACGGCATCGGGGTTGGCGCTGGCCGGCAGCGAGCTGAACGAGAAGCCGGGAACGTAAGCGCCCGAACCGAAATGCAGCGAAACCGGCATCCGGGCCTCCGAGCACACCCGCCAGAGTCCGTCCCAGTGGTCGGAATGGAACGACGGCATACCCAGCGGAACCGGGCTGTCCGGGAAGGAGACGGTGCGGGCGCCCTTGCCGGCGACCCGCTCCGCCTCGGCGATGGTGGCATCGATGTCCCAGGCCGGCAGCAACGCCAGCGGGATGTAGCGCTCGGGCGCCACCGCGCACCACTCGTCGATGTAGAAGTCATTCCAGGCCTTTACGCAGGCCAGCGCCAGCTCTTTGTCCTTGGCCCGGTGGAACGTACCGCCCGCGAATCCGGGGAACGACGGGAAGCACAACGCGGCCTGAACCCCGTCGAGGTCCATGTCGGCGACGCGGGCCCTGGGGTCGTAGCAGCCGGGGATCATCTCGTCGAAGCGCACCGGGTCCATCCCCCACTCCTCGCGGGGTTTACCGGCCACGGCGTTCAGGCCGATGTTGGGGATGATCTGGTTCTCGAACATCCAGACATGTTTGCCGTCGTGCTCGATGATGCGCGGGCCGGCTTCCCTGAACTTCGCCGGTAGCCGGTCCTGCCAGACTCGAGGATGCTCGACCAGGTGGTCGTCGACGGAGATGATCTGCATGTAGTCCTGGAGGGGCATCCCATCCCTGCTTTCTGACGTGCCGTCTTGATTCTGACGCCGTGTCTCACCATGCTAGTGGGGAGAGTCCGCCGAAGTCCAGAGATTGGGGTGCACCATGCAGAGCGATCAGCCGAGCGGCGAGGCCTCGCGGGACAAGCTCGACGAGGACGATCAGGATCTGCTGACGTTCACAGAGGTCGGCGAGCGGCTACGGCTCGAGGTGGTCGCTGCCGCATCGCTGGTGGCACAGTTGGAGGCGGCTGGCGACGAGACCGCCGCGGCACCGGCCCGCGAGCGTTTGTCCGCGCTGCGCGCTGCCGTCCGGCGTAACTCCCGGCAACCGATGAACGACGAGCACTTCGAGCGGTTCTTCGGCTATCCACCCGATCGCGGCTAGGGTGACCCCGGTGACGAGCCCCGAGGCCACGCGCCGCCCAGGCTACGCGCCGAGCACTGCGGCCGTCGGCCGCCGCGGCCGCCGCACCAGGGACCGGATCCTCACGTGCACGGCGGAGTTGTTCGTGGCCAACGGAATTCACGGCACTTCGATCGATGCGATCGCGAAGGCCGCTGGCGGATCCCGCGCCACCGTATATCAGTACTTCGAAAGCAAAGACGAGATCTACGTCGAGCTGGCCGAGGCCAGCCGGTCCACGGTCCTCGACCACGCCCGCAGCCTGGGCGGGCTGGGGCCCGATGCCGCGGGGCTGGCGGAGCTGCGCCGCTGGCTCGGCCGTTGGTGGGAGCTGTCCGACGATTACGCGTTGACGTTCTTGAACTTTCCCGGGGTCGGCACCATCGGGGGTGCCGCCGAGGCGGATGCCGAGGCCGCGACCGCGGCCTACACCGCTCTTGTCGCCGAAAAGCTCGCCGCGGCCGGTATCACCGGCATCGAACCCGGCCCCGCCGCGGCCGCCCTGCTGCGGATCGCCCACATGCTCAACCTCAGACTGTTCCGCGCGATGTTCGGACTCACCGACGAGCAACGGACGCTCGATTCCTTGTCGATCGCGCTGCAACGCCTGCTGTTTCCGGGCACGCCGCGCGCTGTTCTCGGCACCATCGGTGATGCCGCGCCGCGCGATGCGGAAACGCCTACGGCGATATCCGTGCCGGACGAGCCGCACGCCGCCAGGGTTTCACCGCTCCGTCAGGACATCCTGGCCGCCGCGTCGTCGCTGTTCGATCGAAGCGGCTTCTATTCGGTGTCGATGGACGAGATCGCGGCGACCGCTGATGTCAGCAGGGCCACGCTCTACCGGCACTTCAGCACAAAGATGGCGATCCTCGAAGAACTCAGCGAATGGTCGGTGCTCGAGAGCCGCCACCTCAGTGCCGAACTCAGCGCGGTCGCTACCGCGCCGGCCGCCGGAGAGTTGCGCTCCTGGCTGAGCCGATACGTCCATTTCCACCGCACCTACATCGGCGTGATCCGTGCCTGGTACGACGGCGCGGTCCAGCAGCTCGAGGGAGATTCGGTGGCTCGGGGTATGGGGACACTCCGACAGGCCGCGCTGACGTTGCTGCAGCGATGCGACCTTCCGCCGAACGTGGACCTGTCGGTCGCCGCGGCGATATTCCTCGCCGCCCTGGGCCGGCTCACCGAGCACCTGGTCGTGCGCGACGACGACGGCAATGACTACGAGGCCGCCGGGTTCATTCTGCTGGTCCTGCAGCGCGCGCTGCTCGGCCCGACCATCGAAAGCCACCCGTCTTCAACGTGATTGGCGGCCAAGACTGAAACTTGTCGGTGCCCGCTGTCATGATGGGGTCATGTCGTCGACCGGCGCGGTGCTCAGCCCGA
>JAGQTW010000211.1 GCA_020438785.1 Mycobacterium sp.
GGCAGCACCTTGTAGAAGTCGCGAATGTCGTATCCGCCGTCGCGCAACGGCGAATCGTAGAACGGCGGCAGCCACAGGCAGTCGACGCCGAGCCACTGCAGGTAGTCGAGTTGTTCGATCAGCCCGCGCAGATCCCCGGCGCCGTCGGAGTTCGAGTCGTAGAACGCGCGCACCAGCACCTCGTAGAACACCGCGCGTTTGAACCAGGTGCGATCGGCAGGCAACGCCTGTGCCTGCCCGAAATCATCCGCCGACGGGTGCTCGACGACACCGCCCTCGACATGGCTGCCCTCTGCGGGGTCGCTACTCAAGTCCATCCACGTTCCACTACCCCGCTGTGAGCGAACCGAACCGCGTGCCGCCGTCGGTGCGAGCGTGCGCGAAATGTTCACGACGCCGGCGTGTCGGCGTGCCGACTCGCACTATCGCACGCTAATCCCGGACGCGCACAACGACCTTGCCCTTGGCGGTGCGGTTCTCCAGCGCGGAGACCGCGGCGGCAGCCTGCTCGAGTGGATACACCTCGGGTTGCGGGGCGGCCAGCCGGCCGGACGTCAACAGCTCGGCCAGACCTTCCCACTGCTCGGTCAGCGAGCCGGGGTGCGTCATCGTCCAGGCTCCCCAGCCGACGCCGACGACATCGATGTTGTTCAGCAACAACCGGTTGACCTTCACCGTCGGGATCTCGCCGCCGGTGAAGCCCACCACCAGCAGGCGCCCGGCCGGGGCGAGCGAGCGCAGCGAGTCGGTGAACCGGTCGCCACCTACCGGGTCCATGACGATGTCGACGCCCCTGCCGCCGGTGAGATCGGCCACCGAATCCTTGAACCCGTCGGCCAGCACGACGTCGGTGGCGCCGGCGGCCATGGCCACCTGCGCCTTCTCCTGCGTGCTGACCACGGCGATCACCCGGCCCGCGCCCAGCGCGGGGGCCAGCCGAAGGGTTGAGGTGCCGATCCCGCCGGCGGCGCCGTGCACCAGCACCGTCTCCCCCTTCGCGAGCCGGCCGCGCACGGTCAGTGCAAAGTAGACGGTGAGGTCGTTGAACAGCAGCCCGGCGCCGGCCTCGAAGCTGACGTTGTCGGGCAGCGGGAACGCGCGCTCCGGGGTCAGCACCGCCGTCTCGGCCATGGCGCCGGTGATCAAGGTCAGCCCGACCACCCGGTCCCCCGGCTTGACCGCGGCACCGGCGGGCGCGGAGCGCACTACCCCGGCCACCTCGGCGCCCAGGGTGAACGGCAGGTCCGGCTTGTACTGGTAGAGCCCACGGGTCAGCAGGGCGTCGGGGAACGCCACCCCGGCCGCGTGCACATCGACGACGATCCCGCCGTCGGCGGCCGGTTCGTCGATCTCGACCAACTCCACCGACTCCGGCCCGCCCAGCTGGGTCACTCTGATCGCGCGCATGGGCGTCAGTGTTGCACGCCGCCGTCCGGCTACTTCGGGTAGTCGATCTCGAGCAGGTCGACCTGCAGTTCGCCGCGCGGGGTGTCGTAGATGACGGTGTCACCGGCCTTGCGGCCGACCAGCGCCAGGCCCAGCGGGCTGTCGGCGGTCAGTGTGGTGTCCTCCGCACCGGCCGGCGTCTCCTCCAGAAAGTGGACCACCCGCATCCGCACCGGCTCGTCGCCGGGAAAGCGAATCGTCACCTGGGTGCCGTTCGGCAGCTGGCCCTCGACGGCGGTGTTGCCGCCCGCCAGCAGCCAGGTGAGCCGGGCGATCTGCTCGTCGATACCGGCGAGGTCCTCGGCGCGCTGGATCGCATCCGCGGCATCCCCGCGGTCCCCGACGGTGTCGGCGTCGTCCCGCAGTTCGGCGCGCATCTGATCGCGGCGTCGACGCAGATCGGCCAGTTCCGCCTCGACGCGGCTGCGCTCCTGTTCGGCGAAGTTCCCGGCTCCGGTGTGCTGGTTCATGCACGACAAGGTACCGCCGGTGTGCGCTTCTGAAGCCGTTTCCCCATCCGATGTGAAGAAGGCCCATTCCGCGCGCCCGGGGCGGGGCGGGTGCCGGCAGCGCAGCCGGTGGGCCGGAAGAAGCGCGCTGGCGCCGACGACGGGGTGGCCATGCGTTCCAGCCCGGGCAGCGCGGCCGGGTGCCTGACTGACCGGCGACCGGCGCGGCCCGCGCATTCGCAGCCATTGTCGTTGCGGACGGAAGATGAGGCCCACCATGTATATGACGGTGAGCGCGCCGGCCTTCACCGCGCGGATCAGGCTGGGCGGCAACGGAATTTCGCCACGACGGTCGGCCTGGTTTGAAAACTCGGTGGCCGGGGAACCGGATTGTCGTCAGTGTCGCAGCGGGCATCACGGCCGACCGCTACGTCAAACAATTCGCGACATCTCACCGGAGTCGACATGGGTGTGACGGAATCCGATCGGGGGCGGCATCTCGCCCGGGGACTGGCGGCGGCGGTGCTGGCGGCGGGCGCGGTGGTGGGGGTCGGCGACACAGCCACCGCGTCGGCCGAACCGTGCCCGGATGTGCAGGTCGTGTTCGCCCGCGGCACGTTCGAGGCACCCGGGCCCGGATACATCGGAGACGCGTTCGTCGACTCGCTGCGGGCACAGCCCGAACTCGTGGGCAAGTCGATCGACGTGTATCCGGTGAATTACCCTGCGTCGCTGGACTTCATGGCCGCGGCCGACGGCGTGATCGATGCGAGCAACAAGCTACGCAGCCTGTCCGCGGCATGTCCGGACACCAAGGCGGTGCTCGGTGGTTACTCCCAGGGGGCGGCCGTTATGGGCTACGTCACCCAGGACAGCGTGCCCCCGGGCTTCACCCTGCCGCCGGGGATCACCGGGCCGATGGCTCCCGAGGTGGCCAAGCACGTCGCCGCAGTGGCGTTGTTCGGCAAGCCGTCGAACGGCTTCCTGAATTCCCTTGTCCGGGAGGCCCCGCCGGTCACGGTCGGTCCGCTCTACGCGGCCAAGACCATCGACCAGTGCATCCCCGCGGACCCGGTGTGCTCGCCGACCGGTAACGACAACGCCGCCCACGGCGCATACATCGCCGACGGGATGACCGACCAGGCGGCCGGGTTCGCCGCCCGCCTGGTCGCGTCGAAGAACGTTGGCGAGCCCGTCGAACTCAGCGGCCAGCACGGCTAGCGTCCGGCCTCGTCGGCCATCTGGTCGCAGGTCAGCTGCCCGCCGGGTGCGTCGGGATCATCGTTGCGATGGTCGAGTTGACGCTGCAGTTCGCGCTGGTCGTCGGTGACCAGGGTGGCGTCCTCGGGGGTGGGCTCGGGGCCATGCCGTTCCACTGCGGCGCTCAGCCCTTGAAGGCGTCTTTGATCTTCTCGCCGGCGTCCTTGAGGCTGGCCTTGGCCTGATCGACCTTGCCCTCGTTCTCGGTGCCCCGGTCGCCGGTGGCCTTGCCGAATCCCTCTTTGGCCTTGCCGGCCAGGTCGTCGGCCTTGTTGCTGAACTTGTCCGATGCACTCACGGTTGGAGTCCTCTCCGTTGACGTCGACTCGGGGTTGAGCCTCCGTGCGGGTTACCTCCGCGGCGCCGGACCGAAACCGCTCGGCGGGTCATGTCACGAACCGGTCCGATCCGTCGCGGTATCGTGCCCGCCCCGGCGAACGGCGACGGTGAACCGCGGTATCGTGCCGACGTGGCATCCCGCGATCACGGCGACCCTGGTGATGCACCGTCGGTCCCGCCGCCCCTGACCGAGATCGTCGACGCCACGCGGCCCTCGGCGGCCGAGGAGGCCCGCACTATCGCCGCGTCCACCAACGTCGGCACGCTGGCGACGTTGACCGCGAACGGTGATCCGTGGGCGTCGTTCGTCACCTACGGCCTGCTCGACGGTGCACCCGTGCTGTGCGTCTCCCACATGGCCGAACACGGCCGCAACCTGGCCGGCGATCCGCGCGCCAGCCTGGCCGTGGTGGCCCCGACGGCGGAGACGGATCCGTTGGCGAGCGGACGGATCACCCTGGCCGGCGTGGCCGAACGGCCCGTCGGCGCCGAGCTCGACGCGGCGCGCGAGGCGCACCTCGCGGCGGTGGCCGCGGCGAAGTACTACATCGACTACTCCGACTTCTCGGTGTGGGTGCTTCGGGTACACCGGGTTCGGTGGGTCGGCGGCTACGGCCGGATGGATTCGGCGACCGGCGCCGACTACGTTGCCGCCCAGCCGGATCCGATCCGGCCGCTGGCGGCCGGGGCGATCGCCCACCTCAATGCCGACCACGCTGAGTCGCTGGCGCAGATGGCCCGGGCGCTGGGCGGCTACCCTGATGCCGCCGGTGCGGTGTGCACGAGCATCGACCGCTACGGGCTGGATCTGCGGGTGGACACTCCGCGTGGCGGCGCCTACACCCGGGTCGGCTTCGGCGCCCCGCTGACCTCGGCGGACGAACTGCGCTCGGCGGCAGCCGATCTCGCCGCCCGGGCCCGCGGCGGCTGATCAGCCGCCCAGTTCGGACACGGCGCTGTCGAGGACCGCTGCCCGCTCGGTGAGCGTCCGGCGGGACAACTCTTCACCGCCGACCTGGGTGATCGGTTCGGCCCGGGTGATGACCTGCAGGGTGCCCCGGCCCGCATCAGCGCGCCCACATCGTCGGCGGAGATCACCGGCTCCGCCCGGTGGTCTGCTGCAACTCCTCGATGAGTGCCGAGGCCGCCGCCTTGGTCAGCCGCGCGGGCACCTCCACCCCGGCCTCCTGGGCCAGCGTGCTCAGGTAACTGCGCTGCGGACCGGTCATAGGCTCGTCGCCGGTCACCCACTCGGACTGGTCCCCTTGCGGGCTCTCGTTGGGCACGCGGTTCGGATCATCGCTCATCGTGGCTCGACCTCCAGGTGTCATTGGGATACCTATGCCCACGACCGGACCGGTCTATGCCCGGCTAACGCGTGTTGCCGGGCACCGATCCGGCGGACACCGTCGCGGCCGAGCTTCCGGCGGTAGACCGGCGGTAGACCACCGCGCGGCCGCCGCCGGCGGGCGCGAAGGCGATGCCGCGGGAGTGGTACGACTCGCCGGGCGCCGAGGTCGGAACGAAAGTGAACTGCTCCAACAGTGTTCGCAGCGTGACGTTGAGTTCCATGTTCGCGAAGGCGGCACCGATGCACCGGCGGATTCCGCCGCCGAACGGAATCCAGGTGTAGTTGTCCGGCGGGGCGCCGATGAACCGGTCCGGGTCGAACTTCGCCGGGTCCGGGAACCGCTCGGCCGAGGCGTGCGCCAGGCCGATGCTGACCATCACCACATGATCCTTCGGGATCACCCACTCGCCCAAACGAATCCGGGTCAGGGTGCGCCGTGAGGTGCCGTCGATCACCGGCCGGACCCGCTGCACCTCCCAGATGGTCGCCTGCCGCAGCTCCGATCCGCCGGCGTCGACCTCCTCGGTCAGCCGCGCCAACAGGTCGGGGTGGCGCCGGATCCGCTCGATGGCCCAGGCCAGCGTCGTCGCCGTGGTCTCGTGCCCGGCGGTGAGCAGGGTGAGCAGTTCGTCGGCCACGTGCCGGTTCGGAATCGGCGAGCCGTCTTCGTAGCGGGCCCGCAGCATCAGCGAGAGCACATCGGTGCGCCCCTCGAACGCCGGATCGGCCAGCGCCTCGGCGATCAGGCCGTCGATGATCTCGTCATACCGGCGCCGGTAGCGGCGCATCACCCCGCCGGGGCTGCGCGGGCCCAGGTCGCGGCGGAAGAACCGCGGCAGGACCGCCAGCCGGCTGCCGATCACTACCGCTCGGGGCAGCAGGTCACGCAGTTCGTCGAAGGCCGCCCCCTCGGCGCCGAAGACCGCGCGCAGGATCGCGTTCAGCGTGACCCGCATCATCGCCGGCATGGTCTCGAACTCCACGCCCTCGGGCCAGCCGGCGACCTCGCGCAGCACCTCCTCTTCGACGATCGACTCGTAGCCGTGCATCCGCTTGCCATGGAACGGCGGCACCAGGAGCTTGCGCCGCTCGCGGTGCTCGTCTCCGTCGAGGCTGAACGTCGACCCCGGCCCCAGCACCTCTCCCAGGTTGGTGGCCCGGCCGACCAGGTCCCCGCCGGCGGTGAACAGGTCCTTGACCAGTCCCGGCTCGCTGATCAGCACGGTCTTGCCGAAGATCGGCAGGTTGAGCGAGACGGCCGGCCCATAGCGGCGGGTGAGCCCACCGATCGAGGAACGCCGGGAGACCAGGAACCTCAGGCCCTGCACGGTTCGCGGGGTGCGCGGGCCGGGCGGAAGTCGCACCGGTTCGGTCGTCGCCTGTGCCATGTCCCAACGGTACGCCGCTGTACCGTCGGCGGACAAGGAGCGCCGACGCGGGCAGTACCCTTGCACGCAGACCACATTCGTGACAGGAGAACACCGATGACCGCGACCGACGAGCGGCAGACCCTGACCCAGCTGGGCGCCGACCACGGCTGGGCGCAACGAACCGCGGACCGCGCCGACGTCTACACCCGCGGCAACATCCGGATCCGGGTGATCTGGGCCGGCGACAGCAAGATCAGCGGTGCGTCGTACTTCGACGACGAGATATATGAGGCCTACACCCGCGAGCTGGACAAGGTTCGCACCTGGCTCAAGCGCTAGCCGGACCGTCCGGCGGCCCGAGCAGGGCGAGGGCGGCGCCGACCGCTTCGTCGGTGACATCGCTCATCCGGCCGCCGCTTTCGACGGTCATCGCGGTCAACTCGCGCAGGCCGCCGATCAACATGATCGCCCGCTGCCGCGACACGGTGTCGACGCCGGCCGAATGCAGTTCCGCTGTGTCGCTGAGGGTCTGGATCATCGTGATGAACGACTCGGTGACCTCGCGCTGGAGTCGCCGGGCGGCCATCCCCAGCGCGGGCACGTCGCGGATCCAGCTGAGCATCACCGCCGGACGGGACTCGGCGTTGGCGATCCAGGCCTCGACGGCCTGCCGGATCTGTACAGCCCACGGTGCGGCCGGATCGACGGCGGCGGAGATGGTTTCGATGGCCTGCCGGTTCGTCTCGGTGAGCAGCGCGACCAGGCAGGCTTCCCGATCGGAGAAGTACTCGTAGAACGTGCGGCGGGAGGTCCGGGCCCGGCGGACGATGTCGGCGACGGTGGTGGTCGAGTAGCCGACGTCGTCGATCGAGTCCGCCAGCGCGTCGATGAGCCGCCGGCGCGGGGTGGCATCCAGGTTCGCGGCCGCCGCCGTGGACTTCACCCTCGTACACCCCAACTTTCGGCTCGTGGATCGATGCTACTGCGGCCCCGGCCACTAACATGGTGCATCGTGTCCGACATCGGATTCTCGCGTTTCGTCGCGGTGGGCGACAGCCAGACCGAGGGCTTGTGGGACGGCGACGACACCTGCGGCGTTGTCGGTTTCGCCGACCGGCTCGCGGCCACCCTCGACTCGTTGCGCCCGGGGCTGCTGTACGCGAACCTCGCGGTGCGCGGCAGGCAGATCGCCGACGTGATCGACGAGCAACTGCCGCAGGCGCTGGCGATGGAGCCGGACCTGGTCACCGTCTGCATCGGGATGAACGACGTCACCCGGCCCGGGCGGGGGTTCGCCGCCGCACTGGTCGACCTGGAGGAGGTCTACGCGCGGCTGGCCGACTCCGGCGCCACCGTGGTGACGACCACGTTTCCCGACGTCGCCCGGATGCTGCCGGTCGGCCGCTTCATCGCGGGGCGGATCCTGCAGATCAATGCCGTGATCCGCGGCGCCGCCCACCGGCACGGCTTCGCGCTGGTCGACCTGTACACCGCGCCGTCGATGACCGAGGCCCAGACCTGGAGCTTCGACCGCATGCACGCCTCACCACGGGGACACGTCCTGTTCGCCGAGGCCGCCGCGGAGGCACTCGGCCTACCGGGCAGCAGCAACGCCTGGACGGAGCCCGTGGGGGATGGCAGGCGTGCCGGCCCGCTCGCCCGAGGTTACGCGCAGGTGCAGTGGACGCGGAGCCTGTTCATCCCATGGCTGTGGCGACACGCACGTGGCCGCTCCTCCGGAGACGGTCGGCAGCCTAAATATCCTGTGCTGCAGCCCGTTTCACCGCTCGTGTACCAGGCGCACGGCGGCGCCTAGCCGCGGGACCGGCGGGTAAATGTGACCCACGTCACCATTTGTCGGCCAGGCCGGCTGGATCACCCAGGTTGTTTGGGGTGAAAGGCCCGACGGCACCGCCATTCGTGGGATAGTGGCACCACAAACCCAGGGGTGGGAGCACACGGAGGCAGCGACGATGGTTGAGGACCGGCGCGAGTACACCGGCCTGGCCGGCTGGTGGCACGACAAGACCCGGCACTGGCAGTTCCATCCCCCGCTGAAGACCTCGTTCACGATCATCTCGCTGCTCGTGATCGTCGCCGTCGTGCTGGTCTTCATGCAGTTTCGCGGCCAGTTCACCCCCAAGACCCGGCTGACGATGATCTCCGACCGGGCCGGCCTGGTGATGGATCCGGGCTCGAAGGTCACCTTCAACGGTGTCGAGATCGGCCGGGTGACCGACGTCAGCCCGCGCGTTCAGGGCGGTGTCACCAACGCCGAGCTCAAGCTCGACGTGAACCCGAAGTACGTCAACCTGATTCCGGCCAACGCCATCGCCGAGATCAAGGCCACCACGGTGTTCGGCAACAAGTACGTGTCGTTCCGCAGCCCGCCCAACCCCAGCAAGGCGCGCATCTCCAGTTCCCAGGTGATCGACGTGACCCACGTGACCACCGAGTTCAACACGCTGTTCGAAACGCTGACCAACATCTCCGAGAAGGTCGACCCGGTCAAGCTGAACCTGACGCTGGCCGCCGCCGCCGACGCGCTCAGCGGGCTGGGCACCAAGTTCGGCCAGGCGATCCTCGACGGCAACGCGATCCTTGACGACCTCAATCCGCAGATGCCGCAGATCCGCTACGACGTGCGGCGACTGGCCGACCTCGCCGACGTCTACGCCAAGGCCTCACCGGACTTCTGGGGCTCCCTGGACAACGCCGTGACCACCGCGCAGACCCTGAACAGCCAGCGTGGCGATCTGGACGCTGCGTTGCTGGCCGCGGCCGGCTTCGGCAACACCGCCGGTGACGTGTTCGAGCGGGGTGAGCCGTATTTCGTTCGCGGGCAACAGGATCTGTTGACCACCGCCCGCACGCTGGACACCTACAGCCCGGCGATCTTCTGCATCATCCGCAACCACGCCCTGGCGGACCCGGCGGCGGCCGCGGCGGCCGGCGGCAACGGTTACTCCATCGACTTCCACATCATGTTGACCGGCGCGCCCAACCCCTACATCTACCCGGACAACCTGCCCCGGGTTAACGCCAAGGGTGGCCCCGGCGGGGCGCCGGGGTGCTGGCAGAACATCACCAGAGACTTCTGGCCGGCGCCGTACCTGGTGGCCGACACCGGCGCTTCGATCGCGCCCTACAACCACTTCGAGCTGGGCCAGCCGATCCTCAACGAGTACGTGTGGGGCCGTCAGATCGGCGAGTACACGATCAACCCCTGACCCGGTCAGTCCCCGGCCGGGATGCGCAGGGTGTCGCCGGTGAGCATGGCGATCGAGCTGCGCAACTCCGCTGCGGGGGTGGGCGGGGGCAACGGCTCGTGCGTCCCGGCACGCATGGCGTCGACCATCAGCGCGGCGAAGCGGCGCCAGGCCTGCGGCGCGTGCTCGCGGGTGGCCTCGAGCACCCCGGCGTTGGCCAGCAGTAGCACCACCACGTCGCCGACGCCGATGTCCGGGCGCAGCGCACCGGCCTGCTGGGCGCGGGCGATCACCTCGCCGACCTTGTCGACGGTCTCGGCGGCCCGCTGCTCGATGACCGAACTGGCCGGGAACGCGGTGGTGAGCAGCGCGCGCAGGCCCGGGTCGGAGGCCTGCAGCGCACACAGGTCGAAGACCAGGTCGCGGAAGCCCTCCCACGGCTGCGGATTGGCGAGCGCCTTCTCCACGGTGTCGATATAGGAGGACATGTTGCGTTCGAACGCCGCGATGGCCAGGTCGGTGCGGGTGGGAAAGCGCCGGTAGAGGGTGGCGACGCCCACGCCCGCGGTGCGGGCGACATCCTCGAGGGGCACCGACAGCCCCTGCTCAGCAAACAGTCGGCTGGCGGCGGTGACGATGCGTTCCCGGTTGCGTTCGGCGTCGGCGCGAAGTGGCCTGGATCGCTCTGCACCCCGTTGTGCGGGAGGAATCACCACCCCAGGCTACCGCAGAAGTGGAGGAACACCACCGTTTGTCGGTACCGTCTCCGGAAGAAGTGGTGGAACGCCTCCACTTACGTGAAAGGAGCCACGTCGTGGCAATCTCCACAGTTCAGCGGCCCGGGCGTGCGCGGCACGCGGCGCCCAGGGCGGGTGTCCGGGGCAATCCGTGGTGGATTCTGGCCGCCGTGTCGGTCGGCGTGATCATGGTCGGCCTGGACGCCTCGGTGGTCGC
>JAGQTW010000212.1 GCA_020438785.1 Mycobacterium sp.
GTCAAGGACGTCATCATCATGGCCGGCCGCAACATCTACCCGACCGATATCGAGCGGGCCGCGCAGCGGGTTCCGGGCGTGCGCCCGGGCTGCGCCGTGGCCGTGCGCCTCGACGCCGGGCACTCCCGCGAGACCTTCGCGGTGGCCGTCGAGTCCAATGCCTGGCAGGACCCGGCCGAGGTACGCCGCATCGAGCACCAGGTGGCCCACGAGGTGGTCGGCGAGGTCGACATGCGGCCGCGCAACGTGGTGGTCCTTGGGCCGGGCACCATCCCGAAGACCCCGTCGGGCAAGCTGCGGCGCGCCAACTCGGTCTCGCTCGTCACCTAGGCCAGCTTTCGCCGACTCTGCCGGCCATTCGACGCGCCGTCAGGCGCGGCAGCTGATCTCCATCGCGTCGGACTCGCGGACCGGGAACGCCACGCTCACATAGCCGTTCGCCGGGTCGCGCACGTGGTCGACATACGGCTGGGTGTCCGGCAGGCCGGTGTTGTCGGCCACCACGAGTGCGCCCGGGCTCAACTTCGGCTCCAGCAGTCGCAGCACCGGCAGGTACAACTCCTTCCACCCGTCGAGCAGCACGAAGTCGACGGGTGCATCGAGGTCGGCCAGGGTCTGTAGCGCGTCGCCCGCCAGCACGGTGATGACGTCTGCCAGACCTACCTCGGCGAACGTCGCCGTGGCGGCGGTGACCTTGGCCGCGCTCAACTCGGTCGTCACGACCCGGCCTGCGCCGTTGTCGCGCACCGCGCTGGCGAGGTGAATCGCGGAGAGCCCCAACGACATTCCGAACTCGACGACGGTGGCGGGGCGGGCGGCGCGCACCAGGGTGTAGAGCAGCCGGCCGGACTCCGGTGTCACCGGCAAGTAGAACTCGCTGAAGATGTCGGCCCGCTCCTGCGGGCTGGCCTTGGCCAGCCGCTGCCAGTCGAAATCGCCCAGCCGCGCCATCTGGTCGACCGTCTCGGCGTACATGCGGTCGATGGCGGCCACCACCCTCGGCTCACGCAGCGTGTTCACACATCCGACGCTACCCGCGGGTGGGTGACCACCGCCTCCGAACCGTTGTCCATCGCGTCGTAGACCAGCCACCAGCGCGCCTCGTGCTCGGCCGGCGAGATGCGGCCCTCCTCGAGGTCCATGTCGGAGCGGTCAAGCGTGCGCGCCAGCGCCCGCAGCAGGGCGTAGCCCCGATCGACGTCGTCATGGCGGTAGCCCGCCATCGACACCGCCCACATCGTGCGAACCTGGAATCGGATCTCATCGGTGAAGGCGAAAGTCAGTGCGCCGGTCGCAATCACGAGCATCGTGCCGCCGATCAACGCCGTCTCGGGCATCCCGACCGCCGCGCCGGCGATCTGCAGGAGCACCCACAGCGCCGCGCCCCACGCCGGCCAGGCCCGCCACAGCCTCAGCACCCGGCGGTGTCCTTCGCTGATACCGGGCGGGAACACCACCAGCCGGTAGCGGGTAACGCCGAAACGGGGCGGGTAGACGGTGAACGATCCCCAGGCGGGACCGCGGTCGAGCAGGTTTCCGAAATTCTTCACCCTTCGGGTCTACGCCTAGCCGCGGGCGGTTCGTGTGATCCATACGGAATCCTGACGGGCCTTGACGGCATCCTTACGGGCCCTACCAGGCGTGCACCTGATTCTGCGCGGGCTCCAGACCCACCTCGACCAGGAGTTCGGTGGCATCGGCGGCCATCTCGCAGATCGTCGGGACCTGCGGGCGTTCGGTGGCCGAGAAGTTCTCCAGCACGAAGGCGGCCGGATCCTTGCGGCCCGGCGGCCGGCCGATGCCGATCCGGACCCGGTGAAAGTCCTTTGTCCCCAGGGCGTTCACCAGTGATCGCAGCCCGTTGTGGCCGCCCTCGCCGCCGCCCTGCTTGAGGCGGATCTGCCCGAAATCGATGTCGAGTTCGTCGTGGATCACGATGACGTCCGCGGGTGTCACGGAGTAGAACTTGGCCAGCGGACCGACCTGGCGGCCGGACTCGTTCATGTACGTGCGCGGCTTGGCCAGCACCACCGGCCGGTGGGCGAGGCGCCCGGTGGCGATCTCGGCGCCGGAGCGCTTGTGCACCTTGAACGTCGCGCCCATCCGCGCCGCGAGTAGGTCGGCGACCATGAAACCCAGGTTGTGCCGGGTTTTGGCGTACTGCGGTCCGGGGTTGCCCAGGCCGACGACCAGAAGTGGTTCGGCCACGGCGGGCGCTTACTCGGCCTCGGCCGACTCGCCCTCGGCGCCCTCCGTGGCCTCGCCGGCCTCGGTCTCCTCGGCGGCCTCCGCGGCGGTCTCCTCGCCGCCACCCTCGGACTCGAGGTCCTCGGCGGTCGGGGCGGTGACGATGTTGACGACCAGCATCTCCGGATCGCTGATCAGGGTGACGCCGTCCGGCAGTTCGACCTGGCCCGCGGTGATCTGGGTGCCCTCCTCGGCGCCCTCGATCGACACGGTCAGCTGCTGCGGGATCGACAGCGCGTCGGCCTCGATCTCGATGCTGGTCGCGTCCTGGGTGACCAGGGTGCCGGACGCGGCATCACCCTCGAGGTGGACGTTCACCTCGACGACGACCTTCTCACCGCGACGGACGACCAGCAGGTCGGCGTGCTGAATGTTGCGCCGGATCGGGTGCACCTCGATGGCCTTCGTCAGCGCCAGCTGCTCCGTGCCCTCGATGTCGAGGGTCAGCACGGCGTTGGTGCCCGACTTGCGCAGGACCGCGGCGAAGTCGTGCGCGTTGAGTTCGAGGTGCTGGGGGTCGCTGCCGTGGCCGTACAGGACCACTGGGACCCGTCCCTCGCGGCGCGCGCGCCGGGAGGCGCCCTTGCCGGTCGTCGTGCGCACGTCGACGCTGAGCTTGTTGACGGGGTTCTTCGCCATGGTGGTGCTCCTTGTTGCCTGTCGTGGGTAATCCGCACGGCAAAGGCAGGCACCAGATCGCTTACGCGAGGCCTCGTCGATAACGGTGGCCGGACCACCCTCGCCGTGACGCGTCCCCAAGGGTAGCCGATGGCCGCCTCAGAGCGGAAATTCGGTGCCGGTGAGCTGCGTAGACAGCTCCCACAGCGACCTGGCGGTGCCGGCGTCGCGGGCCAGCGGGCTGCGCGGTGACGGGCCGGTCGGCCCGCGCATCGCGAAGCGAGGCCCGATGAACGTGTTGCCGGGCAGGTCCGCCGAGGCCGCGTACAGCGTCTGGCGGGCGCCGAATTCGGCGCTGGTGGCGAACAGGCTGTTGCCGGTCTCCCAGAACCGGGTGCCCAGCGGGTTGCCGGTGTGGCCCTGCAGGTTGGTGGCGGAGTAACCGGGGTGGGCGGCCTGGGAGGTCAGCGTCGAGCCGGCGGCGTCCAGGCGCCGCTGCAGCTCGCTGGTGAACAGCAGGTTCGCCAGCTTCGATTGGCCGTAGGCCAGCCAGGCCGAGTACGGCCGGGCCTTCCAGTTCAGGTCCTTGAGGCTGATCCTGCCGAGCAGGTGCATGAACGACGACACCGTGACCACCCGGTCGGTGACCTTGGGCAGCAGCAGGTTGGTCAGCGCGAAGTGGCCGAGGTGGTTGGTGCCGATCTGGCTCTCGAAGCCGTCCGCGGTCAGGGCGTAGGGCACCGCCATGATCCCGGCGTTGTTGATCAGCACGTCGACCCCGGTCACGCCGTCGGCGAACTCGCGTACCGAGGACAGGTCCTGCAGATCCAGCCGGCGCACCTCGACATCGCCGGGCATGGTCGCCGCGGCGGCTGCACCCTTGTCGGTATTGCGGCAGGCCAGCACCACCTGCGCGCCGACCCGGGCCAGCTCTCTGGCGGTCACCAGCCCCAGCCCGCTGTTGGCGCCCGTGACGATCACGGAGCGGCCGGCGAAGGAGGGCAGGTCTGCGGCGGTCCAACTCATGGGCGCCACTGTAACGACCGGCTACTTCACCGCGACGCTGAAGCCCTTGATGACGGCCTCGACGTCACCGGACTGCGGCGCGGCCTGGTCGGCCAGCGTCGTCACGGTGAACTGCACCAGGTAGCGCTGGAACCTCGGCGCCGGGGTGACCGGGATGACCACGCGGTTGTACGTGTGCAGCCGCTTGCCGTTGAGGTCGTAGCTGCCCTCGATCATCGAGGACGGGAAGCCGTCGAAATCCGCGTCGGAGTAGTTGAGCTTCTTGAAGTTCTGCGAGATCTCGGCATCGGCGCTGGCGTGCTTGAGCGCCTCTCGGACATCGAAATTGCCGTTGAGCCGAAACACCATCACCATCGCCGTCGGGTAGGTGTTGTTCTTGGCGATCACCTCGGTGCCCGGCGAGAAGTTGGAGTTGTTGTACTTCGTCCAGCCGGGCAGCCGGGGCAGCGTCACCGTGAGGTCGGTGAGCTTGTCCAGCGGGACCTGCTCACCGGTGACACCCACGCCGTCGAGGTATTGCGCGATCGGCGTGGGGGTGGCGGCGGTGGTGGTCGTGGTGGGTGAGCTCGGGGTGGTGTAGACCGACGAGTAGTCCGGCGTCGAGTTCCCGCACGCGGCCAGCACCAGCGCAACGGAGAGGACTGCGGCGCGCGCCTTCACAGAATCTCGCGTGCCGCGTCGATCGGCCGGGCCAGTCGGGTGCCCTTGGCGGTCACCACGAACGGACGCTCGATCAGGATCGGATTTGCGGCCATCGCATCGAGCAGTTCGTCGTCACTGGCGTCGGCGAGATTCAGCTCGCTGTAAAGGGATTCGCGTTTGCGGACCGCCGTGCGGACGTCGATCCCGGCATCGGAGATCAGCCTGGCGATCTCGGCGCGGGACGGCGGCGTCTTGAGATACTCGACGACCTCCGGCTCGACGCCGTGCTCGCGCAGCAGATCCAGGGTCTTGCGTGATGTACTGCAGCGCGGGTTGTGGTAGATGACGCAGCGGGTCATGCATCTCCGTCGAAAAGTCCTGTCACCGAGCCGTTTTCGAAGACCGCACGGATGGTGCTGGCCAGCAGCGGGGCGATGGACAGGACGGTCAGCTGGGGGAAGCGCTTGGATTCGTCGATCGGCAGGGTGTTGGTGACGATCACCTCGCGGGCGCCGCTCTCGGCCAGCCGCTCGGCGGCCGGTTCGGACAGCACCCCGTGGGTGGCGGCGATGATCACGTCCTTCGCGCCATCGTTGTGCAGCAGTTTGACCGCCCCGGCGATGGTGCCGCCGGTATCGATCATGTCGTCGGTCAGCACGCAGGTCTTGCCCTCGACCTCGCCGACGACCCGGTTGGACACCACCTGGTTGGGCACCCGCGGGTCGCGGGTCTTGTGGATGAAGGCCAGCGGGGTGCCGCCGAGGGCATCGGCCCACTTCTCGGCCACCCGGACGCGGCCGGAGTCGGGGGAGACCACCACGACGTTCTCGTAGTTGTAGTTGTCCCGGATGTAGCCGGTCAGCAGCGGCTGCGCCCGCATGTGGTCGACCGGGCCGTCGAAGAAGCCCTGGATCTGGTCG
>JAGQTW010000213.1 GCA_020438785.1 Mycobacterium sp.
GCTGGATCGGCAAGGAGACCGGCCGCGAGGTGGTGGCGGTCGCCATCGACCTGGGCCAGGGCGGCGAGGACATGGAGTCGGTCCGTCAGCGTGCCGTCGACTGCGGAGCGGTCGAGGCCGTGGTCGTCGATGCCCGCGACGAGTTCGCCGAGCAGTACTGCCTGCCGGCGATCCAGTCCAATGCCCTCTACATGGACCGCTACCCGCTGGTGTCGGCGCTGAGCCGGCCGTTGATCGTCAAACACCTGGTGGCCGCCGCCCGTGAGCACGGCGGCGGCATCGTCGCCCACGGCTGCACCGGCAAGGGCAACGNNAACGACCAGGTGCGCTTCGAGGTGGGATTCGCCTCGCTGGCACCGGATCTCGACGTGCTCGCGCCGGTCCGCGATTACGCCTGGACGCGGGAGAAGGCCATCGCGTTCGCCGAGGAGAACGCAATCCCGATCAACGTCAGCAAGCGTTCACCGTTCTCCATCGATCAGAACGTGTGGGGCCGGGCGGTGGAAACCGGCTTCCTGGAACACCTCTGGAACGCGCCGACGAAGGACGTCTACGACTACACCGAGGACCCGACGCTGAACTGGAACACCCCCGACGAGGTGATCGTGGGCTTCGAGGCGGGCGTGCCGGTGTCCATCGACGGCAACCGGGTCACGGTGCTGGAGGCCATCGTCGAGCTGAACCGGCGCGCCGGCGCGCAGGGGGTCGGCCGCCTGGATGTCGTGGAAGACCGGTTGGTCGGCATCAAGAGCCGCGAGATCTATGAGGCGCCGGGGGCGATGGTGCTCATCACCGCGCACTCCGAACTCGAGCACGTCACCCTGGAACGCGAGTTGGGCCGCTTCAAGCGGACCACCGATCAGCGCTGGGCCGAGCTCGTGTACGACGGGCTTTGGTTCTCACCGCTGAAGACCGCCCTGGAGTCGTTCGTCGCCAAGACGCAGGAGAAGGTGACCGGCGAGATCCGGCTGGTGCTGCATGGCGGGCACATCGCCGTCAACGGCCGGCGCAGCCCCGAATCGCTGTACGACTTCAACCTGGCCACCTACGACGAGGGCGACACCTTCGACCAGTCCGCCGCCAAGGGCTTCGTGCACGTGCACGGGCTGTCGTCCAAGATTGCCGCCCGGCGGGATCTGGCCAAATGACGCCGAGCGTGCGCGTCGGTATCGCAACACGCCGTGCATCGCGTACGTACCCGCACGCTCGGGTAGAGGGCAGGCAGCCGTGAGCACCAACGAGGGGTCGCTGTGGGGCGGGCGGTTCGCCGACGGACCCGCGCCGGCCCTTGCGGCGTTGAGCAAGTCGACCCAATTCGACTGGGTGTTGGCGCCGTATGACATCGCCGCGTCGAAGGCGCACGCGAAGGTGCTGCACCGGGCGGGGCTGCTCACCGACGAGCAGCGCGACGGGCTGCTGGCCGGGCTGGACAGCCTCGGCGCCGACGTCGCCGACGGCAGCTTCGCGCCGATTGTGACCGACGAGGACGTCCACGGTGCGCTGGAGCGCGGGCTGATCGACCGGGTGGGCGCCGATCTCGGTGGGCGGCTGCGCGCCGGCCGCTCGCGCAACGACCAGGTGGCCACCCTGTTCCGGATGTGGCTGCGGGACGCCGTGCGCCGGGTGGCCGACGGGGTGCTGGAGGTGGTCGCGGCGCTGGCCACCCAGGCGGCGGCCCATCCGACCGCGATCATGCCGGGCAAAACCCACCTGCAGGCCGCGCAGCCGGTGCTGCTGGCCCATCACCTGCTCGCCCACGCACATCCGCTGTTGCGTGACGTCGACCGCGTCGCCGATTTCGATGCCCGCACCGCGGTGTCCCCCTACGGCTCGGGCGCGCTCGCCGGCTCCTCGCTGGGCCTGGACCCCGACGCCATCGCCGAGGAGCTCGGCTTCGCGGCCGCCGCCGAGAACTCGATCGACGCGACCGCCGCCCGCGACTTCGCCGCCGAGGCCGCGTTCGTGCTGGCGATGATCGCGGTCGACCTGTCCCGGCTCGCCGAAGACATCATTCTTTGGAGCACAACGGAATTCGGCTACGTGACCCTGCACGACGCCTGGTCGACGGGCAGTTCGATCATGCCGCAGAAAAAGAACCCCGACATCGCCGAGCTGGCCCGGGGCAAGTCGGGCCGGCTGATCGGCAACCTCACGGGCCTGCTGGCGACGTTGAAGGCCCAGCCCCTGGCCTATAACCGGGATCTGCAGGAGGACAAGGAGCCGGTGTTCGACTCCGTCGCACAACTCGAGATGCTGCTGCCGGCGATGGCCGGGCTGGTCGCGACGCTGCGCTTCGACATCGACCGGATGGCGGCGCTGGCGCCGGCCGGTTACACCCTGGCCACCGACGTGGCCGAATGGCTGGTACGCCGCGGGGTTCCGTTCCGGATCGCCCACGAGGCGGCCGGCGCCGCGGTGCGCACCGCCGAGGGTCGCGGGGTCGGCCTCGACGAACTGACCGACGACGAGCTGTCGCAGATCAGCGATGCACTGACCCCCGAGGTGCGGGCGGTGCTGACCGTGGACGGATCGGTCTCGGCGCGCGATGCCCGCGGCGGCACCGCCCCCGTCCAGGTAGCCCGGCAGCTCGCGGTCGTTCGGGACAGCGCGGACCGGCTGCGAATCCGCCTGCGCCGCTGAGCGGGCCCGCCCTGATAGCTTTCCCGGATGTCTAGCAGGGGGTCGGGGATGGGGTACGACCTCTTCCGGCAGCGCCGATTCATCGAGCTTTGGTCGGCGAATCTCGTCCTGAACCTCGGCCTGGTGATGCTCATGCTCGGTGTCTCCTGGGAGATGACGTCCCTGACCAGCAGCCCGGTACTGGTGAGCATGGTCCAGACGGTGATGAGCCTGCCGTTCGTGTTCTTGAGCATCCCTGTTGGGATGGCCAGCGACAGAAGGGGGCCACGGGCTCTGCTCCTGGGATCGCAGGCTTGGATGCTTCTGGTCACCGCCTTCATGGCGGCGATCGCCCTGACCGGGGGGTGGGATTTCACCCCGATGCTGGTGCTCGCGACGATGAGTCTGGTCGGCATCGGGCTCGTGGTTCAGCAGTCCGCCTGGAAACCGTTCCTGCATGACTTCGTACCGGCGGACAGGCTCGTTGCGGCCATTTCCTTCAACTCGCTGAGCAACAAGATCTCTCAGACCCTGGGGCCGGTTCTGGGGGGTACTTGATGGGGTGGGCCGGCGCGGCGGTGGTCCTGTTCACCAGGGCCGCGTCACACCTCCTGATGATCGTCACCTTGCTTCATCTCACGAGAAAGGACTCCGCCGAGGAGGTTGCGCCCCAGCAGCTTTCGTCGAAGAAGTCCCTTCGCGACGGGTGGGACTTCCTACGGCACTCACCACAGCTTTACGGGCCGATGTTGCGATCGGTGCTGCTGATGGCGCCATGCGCGGGGGTACTGGCGCTGCTGCCACTGGAGGCGAAAGAGAACGTCCAGACCGGGGCCATCGGCTACGGCGGACTGCTGACGGCCCTGGGGATCGGAACCACGGCGGGCACCTCCTTGATGCCGGTGCTGCAGCGGCACCTTCGACTCAATCCCGTGGCGACCGTAGCGGTGGGCGGCTTTGCGCTCGCCGTGTTCGGCATCAGCCGATGGGACAGCATGCTGCTCGACGCGTCGTTCCTGCTGCTGTTCGGATTTTGTTGGAGCGTGCTGAGCGTGAGTCACCAGTACGCCGTTCAGGCACACTCGCCGGCGGAGATGCGCGGCCTGATGACCTCGACCTACACCCTGGTCGTTCAGGGCTCAATGGCGGTGGGCAGCTTCGGGTTTGGAGTGCTCGCACAGCAAGCCAGCGTGAGCCGCAGCATCCTGAGCGCCTCATTCGTCGCGGCGGCCGGCTTGGTGCTGGTGCGCCTGTTCCCGATGCCCGAATCCGTCGCGAAGGCGTCAGCCACCTGATTCGACCAGTTCGCTCAACTGCAGCCAGCGGCTCTCCTTGTCGGCCACGTCGGCCTCCAACTCCCGGAGTTCCCGGGTTAGCCGGGCCAGGCCGACGTGATCGGACTGGTCGTGCTCGGCGAGTTCGACGTGTTTGGCGTTCACCCGTCCGGACAGCTTCACCAGGGCGCGGTCCAGCGCGGCGATCTCCTTCTCGACATTGCGTAACTCCGCCCCGGACAACCTCTCTCGCGCGTGCTCGGGCTCGGCCGGCCGGGGGGACGCTTCGGCGGCGTGCCGCCGGGCGGTCATCCGCAGGTATTCGTCGATACCGCCGGGAAGGTGCCGCAGATGCCCGTCGAGCACGGCGTACTGCTGGTCGGTGATCCGCTCGAGCAGATACCGGTCGTGAGAGACGACGATCAGCGTTCCGGGCCAGGAGTCGAGTAGATCCTCGGTGGCCGAGAGCATGTCGATGTCGACGTCGTTGGTCGGCTCGTCAAGCACCAGGACGTTGGGTTCGTCGAACAACGTCAGCATGAGCTGTAGGCGCCGGCGCTGCCCGCCGGACAGCTCGCCCACCCTGGCGGAGAGCTGTTCGCGCCGGAAACCGAGCCGCTCCAGCACCTGCGCCGGGGTGAGTTCCTTGCCGTCCACCTGATAGCCGGTCTTGAGCCGGCCAAGCACGTCGCGCACCAGGTCGTCGGCGATCTCGGCCAACTGGCCGGACTGCTGGTCGAGCATGCCGAGCCGGACGGTCTTACCGCGCTTGACCCGGCCACTGTCGGGGACGATGGTGCCGGCGATGAGCCCCAGCAGGGTCGACTTCCCGGCGCCGTTGGCCCCGACGATGCCGGTGCGCTCACCGGGGCCGATCCGCCATTCGACATCGCGAAGTACCGGCCTGCCATCGGGGGTTCCGGGGTAGGACACCGAGACGTCCAGCAGGTCGATGACGTCCTTGCCGAGCCGGGCGGTGGCCAGCTTGGCCAGTTCGACGGTGTTGCGCAGCGGCGGCACGTCGGCGATCAGCTGATTGGCCGCGTCGATGCGGAATTTGGGTTTGGAGGTCCGGGCCGGGGCACCGCGGCGCAGCCAGGCCAGCTCCTTGCGCATCAGGTTCTGCCGCTTGGCCTCCGCGACGGCCGCGATCCGGTCACGTTCGACCCGCTGCAACACGTACGCGGCGTAGCCGCCGTCGAACGGCTCGAGGATTCCCCCCGAGGCGGTGGAGTGCACCTCCCAGGTGGTGGTCGCCACCTCGTCGAGGAACCAGCGGTCGTGGGTGACCACCAGCAGACCGCCGCCGCTTCGCGGCCAGCGGCCCTTGAGGTGCTCGGCCAGCCAGGTGATGCCCTCGATGTCGAGGTGGTTGGTCGGCTCGTCGAGGGCGATCACGTCCCAGTCGCCGA
>JAGQTW010000214.1 GCA_020438785.1 Mycobacterium sp.
GGATGCCCATCACCTCGAGCGCGTCGATCTCCTCGGAGATACGCATCGCGCCCATCTGTGCGGTGGCGCCCGCCCCGATGGTCGCCGCCAACGCGATGCCGGCGTTCACCGGAGCGATGACCCGGACGTTGATGTACGCCGACACGAACCCGGTCAACGCCTCGACCCCGATGCCGGCCAGCTGGTTGTAACCCTGGACCGCGATGAGCGCGCCCGCCGCCATGGTCAGGAACCCCACCACGACGACGGTTCCGCCGATCAGGGCCAAGGCGCCGGTGCCCATGCTCATCTGGGCGATCAGCCGGACGATCTCCTCCTTGTAGTTCACGATCGCGATGCCCGTCGACCGCAGCGTCGCTTAGAAGAACTCGGTCTGACGACCGAGCTGGTTCCAGTGGTCGGCGACGCTGTCGAAGGTGTGGGCGAACCTGCCCAGCCGCCGGCTCGGTACACCGCCGCTCATCTGCTACCCCCGAACTGGACGGCGGTGACCAGGAGATTGATCACGAACAGCGCCATGAAGGAATAGATGACCGTCTCGTTGACCGCGGTCCCGACACCGGCGGGGCCGCCGCCGACCGAAATGCCCTTGTAGCAGCCGATGAGGCTGGCGGCCACGCCGAACAGCAGCGACTTGACCAGGATCACGACGATGTCCTTGGTACCGGTGAGGACTCCGATCAGGCCCGCGAACGCTCCGGGTGTGGACCCCTGGACGAAGATCGAGAAGAAGTACGAACCGAGCACGGTGGCCACCGAGACAACCCCGGACAGCAGGATCGAGACCAGTCCGGCGGCCACCACCCGGGGAACGACCAGCCGGTGGATCGGGTCGATGCCGAGGACCCGCATCGCGTCGAGCTCGTCGCGGATGGTGCGGGCACCGAGGTCGGCGCAGATCGCGGTGGCCGCCGCACCGGAGATAACCAGCACCGTGATGATCGGACCCAACTGGGCCAGCGTGATGCCGGTGGCGGCGCCGGCGAAGTCGACGGCACCGAAGTCCACCAGCAGCACGTTGAAGGTGAACGAGGACAGCACCGTGAACGGAACGGCCATCAACACCGCCGGCGCCAGCGAAACCCGCGCGATGAACCAGAACTGGACGATGAATTCACGCCACTCCCACGGCGGCCGGAACATCAAGACCAGAGTGTCGAGCGTCATCGCGTAGAACTCACCGATTCCGCGGATCGGTTTGACGAGCCCACTAGTAGCCATGATCGGACGCCTCCGTCCGGTCCGCGCGGGCTACCACGAAGCTCAAGACTGTCCTCCAACGGTCACAGGATGCCGACCGTCAGCATAGGAACTGGCATCCGCGGCGGGAACGCGTTTGGGCAGAACGCCGTTTTCGGGCGGAAGCGCCGCATCCGGGGCTCGGTCGTGACAGAGTCGCGCGCGGAAATGACGTTCCGCGGCCAGCTTTGAGAATGCCGAGTCGGGGTTCGGACCCCTCGCTACTATCCGGTGCAATGAGGTCCCGCGCCGTTCTGATCGGAACCCTGGCCGTGGCGGCATTCTCCGGCGCCGTCGTCGGTCAGCCACCGCATGCGCGTGCCGATGTGGTCGCGTACCTGCTGAATGTGACGGTTCGGCCCGGGTACAACTTCGCCAACGCCGATGAGGCCCTCGCGTACGGCAACGGCGTGTGCGACAAGATCCGTGGCGGCGAGCCCTTCGCCCAGATCGTCAACGACATCAAGACCGACTTCAACACCTCCGACGAGTTCCAGGCGAGCTATCTGGTGAGCCAGTCCGCTCAGGAGTTGTGCCCGGAGACGATCTGGCAGTTGCGTCAGTCCGCAGCCCATTACCAACCCCCGCCCGGCAGCTGAGGGTGACGTCGTGAGGAGAGGCCACGGTGGGCTGATGCGAAGTCTTACCGTATTTGCTGTTGCCGCGTCGGCAGCGCTTTTCGCACCGGATCAGTCGGCGATGGCGGCCCCCGACGACGGTGGACAGTGCACGTTCGTGGTGTCGGCGCCTCAGGCGACCGCGCTGCCCGGGCCCGGTGGCGCGACCGGTGTTACGGCCACCATCACCTGGAAGTCCTGCACCGGCCTCGCCACACCGGCCTATTCCGAGGTGTGCGTCACCCGTCCGGGCAGCAACGGCAAGTGCAACAAACGGATCGGCTGGGATTCACCGTTGGCCGTCTTCCCGACGCCGAACCCCGTCGGGCCCTTCACGGCAACGGCTCGAGCCTGCTACCGGACACCATCGTCGGCCACCGTCGTCTGCGACACCGCGGAACAGAGCGCAACCGTCTGAGCGGTCACGAATACTTCTCGATGAGACTTTGCTTGTAGAGCTTGCCGGTGTCGGCCCGGGGTAATGCGGGTTCGAAGACGATCGAGCGCGGACACTTGTAGCCCGCAAGCCGGACGCGAAGCCACGTCGCGAGTTCGTCGGCGAAATCAGCTGTGGCATCGGCTGGGTCTACGGTCTGCACCACCGCCATCACCGACTGTCCCATCTCCGGATCGGGCACACCGAAGACGGCGGCGTCGAGCACCTTGGGATGGCTGACCAGCGCACCCTCGGCTTCCTGCGGATAGATGTTCACCCCGCCGGAGATGATCACGTGGTGGCGGCGGTCGGTGAGATACAGGTAACCCTCCTCGTCGAGATATCCGACATCGCCAACGGTGGTCCAGCCGTGGGTGTTTCGTGAGGCGCGGGTCTTCTCCTGGTCGGCAAGGTAGGTGAATGGCAGTCCGCCCTCGTAGTAGATGTCACCCGGCCGGCCGGGCGGCAGCTCCGTACCGGAGTCGTCGAGGATGTGCGGAACCCCGGTCAACGTCCTGCCCACCGACCCCGGTCGCTTCAGCCACTCCTCGGCGGTGATGAACGACGTGCCCGCGCCTTCGGACGACGAGTAGAACTCGTCGATGATCGGCCCCCACCACTCGATCATCGCCTTCTTGATATCGACCGGGCACGGGGCCGCGGCGTGCACGACCCGGCGCAGGCTGGACAGGTCATAGGATTCACGCACCGCCGCAGGGAGTTTCAGCATCCGCACGAACATGGCGGGAACGAACTGGGCGTGCGTCACGCCATGGCGCTCGATGGCGGCCAGCGCCTGTTCGGGATCGAACTTCTCCATCACCACCGTCGTGGCGCCCAGCGCCTGGACCGACATCGACCAGTAGCTCGGCGCCGTGTGGTAGAGCGGGGCCGGGCTGAGATACACGACGTCACCGGTGATGCCCAGCGCCGACAGCAGCGGGGCCAGCAGGGTGGGCGCCTCGGACGGTGAGAGGTGGGTGAGCGGACGCACGATCCCCTTCGGCCGTCCGGTCGTTCCCGAGGAGTACTGCAGCAGGTCGCCCTCCCGCTCGTCGGGGATCGGCGAAGCCGGTCGGTCGGTGACGACGTCGGGATAGCGCTGCCAACCCTCGAGATCCCCGTCGGCGATGAGCCTGATCCGGGGCAGTCCGGCGGCCAGGTGCGATGCGAGGCCGGCACAGACATCGCGCATGGCATCCGAACCGATCACGGCCTTCGCGCCGCTGTTGTCGATGATGTACGCCGCCTCCGGAGCGGTCAGGTGGGTGTTGACCAGCACGTAGTACAGACCGGCGCGGCGGGCCGCCCACATCACCGCGTGGATGTGTTCGTTGTTCTCCATGATGGCGGCGATCACGTCGCCCTCGCCCAGTCCCGCCCACCGGAGGTAATGCGCCAGCCGATTGGCCCGCGCCTCCAACTCGGCGAAACCCACCGTCGTGCCCGAAGGGTGCAGGATGACGGCCGGTCGCTCGGAACCGAGGTGTTCGCGGATCTGCATGTGCCTCCAGACTATTGCTCGGACCGAAGTGTCTTCCGCAGTTCCGCCTTGATGACCTTGCCGAGGGCGGTCCGGGGCAGCGCGTCGACGACAACCAGCCGTTCCGGCGCCTTCTGCCGAGCCAGGCCGGCCCGGGCGAAGTGCTCGCGTAACTCCGAAAGAGTCAGTGCGGCACCGGCTTTGAGGACGACGACGGCTGTCACCACTTCGCCGTAGCGCGGATCGGGAGCCGCGACGGCGGCGGCCTCCACAACGGAGGGATGGGTCAGCAGGACATCCTCGACCTGACCCGAGGAGATGGTCTCCCCCGCGCGAATGATGACGTCCTTGATCCGGTCGGTGATCACCAGCCGTCCCGCGCCGTCCAGATAGCCGAGATCCCCCGTGCGTAGCCAGCCGTCCGGGGTGAATGCGTCGGTGTCCAAGGCCGGATCGTGATAGCCGACGAACTGGTCGGGCCCCCGGGTCACCACCTCACCCGGAACGCCGACCGACTGGTCGGCGCCGTCGTCGCCGAGCACCCGCACCTCCGATCCGGGCATCGGTGGTCCGTCGGTGCCCAGCCGCACCGACGTCGGGTCGTCACGGTGGGCGCCGGTGACGGTCGGGTGCTCGGTGAGCCCGTAACACCGATAGGCATTGATGCCGGCCGCCGAGGCACGCCGGCCGATCTCGTCGGTGACCGTCGCGGCGCCGGTGAGGAATTCACGCAGCGTGCCCAGTTTCGCTGCTGCGCCCGGTAATTCCAGCAGGCCGTTCAGATGAAACGGCGTACCCACCGTCGTGGTCACCTCGAACCGCTGGATCAGTTCGGCGGCCAGGGCCGGATCCCAGGTATCGACGAATACCGTTCGGGTACCGGAGATCATCGGCCTCAGCAGGGCGCTCAACCCGCCGACATGACCCGGCGGGAAACTGACCAGCTCGACCGAATCGGGTTCGCCCGCCAGCAGACCGAGCAGCGTGGCCTGTTCGGCGAGGATCGAGTTGTGGCTGTGCTGAACACCTTTGGGCGCCGACGTTGTACCCGAGGTATAGAGCAGCACGCACACGTCATCGGCACCGGGCTCTGCGCCGGCATACGCCTGCGAGGAGTCCGCCAACTGTTCCCACCCGATGTAGTCATCGTCCGGTTCGGCATCGAGGACGACGACATTCCGCAGCGTCGGGATGTCCCGGTAGCTAACGACCCGGTCCAGATAGCGCGTGGACCGGAAGGTGTGCGGCATGATCAGCGTCGCCGCTCGGGACTCGGCGAGGATGAATACCACCTCAGTGGACCCGTAGATGTGCACGATCGGAACCAGAACAGCTCCGCACAACAGGACCGCCTGGTAGGCGACCGCGCATTCGACACGGTTGGTCAGTTGGACGGCCACCGCGTCGCCGGGACGCACACCGAGCCGGCGCAGCCCGCCGGCCACCGCGCGGGCCCGCGCCCCGATCTCGCCCACGGTGACCGACCTTTCGGCGCCGCCCGCGACGAACACCAGGGGGACGTCGCCGTGCCGTGCCCACCCGTCGTGGAAGGCGTCGACGCATGTCCGGGCCGAATACCAGCCATCGCGGTACCACTTCTCCCGATGGTCCCGGCGGCCGTTTGACATGGCACGGACTCTATCCGGTAGCGTCGATGACATCACCCACCTAGTTACCCATGTGCCGTCCTGGTTCGACGATGCGGTCGGGCACCGACCCGAGCATCTCGAGATCGAAGTCGAGGGCTGCCCGATTCACGCGCGGTGCTGGGGCCAACCGGGGCGGCCGGGTCTGGTGTTGGTGCACGGCGGCGGCGCGCACTCCGGCTGGTGGGATCACATCGCCCCCATGTTCGCCGAGACCCACCGGGTGGTGGCACCGGATCTGTCCGGACACGGTGACAGCGGCACCCGAAGGGCGTACACCCTGCAGACCTGGGCCCGGGAGGCGTCGGCGGCCGGGGCCGCGGCGGAGGCCTCGGGTCCTGTCACGGTGATCGGGCACAGCATGGGCGGGTTCGTCACGGCCACCGCGGCCCTGCTGGAGCCCGACCTGGGCGGCATCATGATCATCGACTCGCCGTTGCGCGACCGCCCACCCGAGGAGAGCCGGCTGAGCGGGAGCAACCGCAGACCGACCGGGTATCGGACGCGCGAGGAGATCGAGTCCCGCTTCACCTCGGTGCCGCCGCAGGACATCATCCTGCCCTACGTGGGCAGCCACATCGCGGCCGAATCGGTGCACGAGACCGACAGCGGCTGGTTCTGGAAGTTCGACCCACTGGTGTTCGAGGCCGGTCTGTTCGCCTCGAAGCCGCCGCCGGCCGAGACCCTGCGACGAGCACTGACCGAGGCGCGCTGCGAAAGGGGTTACTTCCGTTGCGAGTTCGGCATCGTTCCGCGACGGATGGCCACCGAGATCCGCGGGATGCTGCGCGGCGCAGGCTCCTACGTGGAGCTCCCCGACGCGGGGCACCATCCGATGCTGGACCAGCCACTGGTTCTCACCGCCGTGATCCGGGCGCTGCTCGCCGCCTGGTCGGTCGGCGCCTCAGCGCGGTAGCCCCAACCCGCGGGCGATGAGCCCGCGCTGAACATCGTTGGTGCCGCCACCCACGACGTACATGATCGATTGGCGCAGCCCGTATTCGAAGGCGCCACCGCCCGGCACCGAAGCCAGTGCGGCGGCGTCCTTGCTCAGGGCGGCCGCCGGACCGAAGATGCTCAGTGTCGCCTCGCCGAACTCCTCCGCCAGATCGCCGCCCATCACACCGGCCATCGCCGCGTCGAACATCGCGCTGAGTTCGGAGGCGCTGCCGACGGCGGCACTGACCAGGGCGCGGTTGGCCTGCACCCGGATCGCGAGGTCGTTGACGAGCGCCCGCTTGGCCGACCCACGCGGCCCCACCAGCGTGCCGCCGTCGGCACGCACGAAAGCGATGAGGTCGTCGAGTTGCCGGTTCAGCGAGGCGGCGATGTTGCCCATCGTGATCCGCTCGCCGGCCAGTGCGTCGACGATGATCTTCCAGCCGCCGTTGACCTCACCCACCCGGGCCGAGTCGGGGACGCGGACGTTGTCGTAGAACACGGTGCAGGAGATCTCGCCGGACAGCGCCCGGTGCTGCTGGATGGTGATGCCCGGAGTGTTCATCGGCACCAGGAAGACTGAGATCCCGGCGTGCCGGGGAACGGCGTCGGGATCGGTCTTGACCGCCAGCCACACCCAGTCGGCTTCCTGACCGGTTGTGGTCCAGAGCTTCTGGCCGTTGATCACCCACCCGTCGCCGTCCCGAACCGCACGGGTCCGCAGTGAGGCGAGGTCGGAGCCGGCCTCGGGTTCGGAATAGCCCAGACAGAAGTTCATCTCGCCGGCGGCGATGATGGGGAGGAACTTCCGCTTCTGCTCTTCGGTGCCGTGCCGAAGGATCGACCCGCCGAGCAACATGACCGAGCCGAGGGCCTTGGTGGCGCCGACCCGGTTGTAGGTGACCTCCTCGTTGAGCACCACTTCTTCGGGCAGCGTTGCGTTGCGACCGCCGTATTCGGGGGGCCAGGAGAATCCGAACCAGCCGCGCTCGGCCATCGCCGCGACCGTGGGCCGGTCCGCGACCGGCGTCGGCGCCCCGTCACGGGCTCCGTGTTCGGCGATGAAGTCCAGCAGCTCACGCCGAAACGCTTCACCTGCCTCACCCAGGTTCGCCGCGGGCAGCCGGGCACCGGTCTCCACCAGATGGTCACCCACCGAACCCCGTTGGAGTTCCAGGGTCTCCAGCAGGGTCACATCGGCGTGGACCCGACGGAACAGCCACGGGGCGGCGTGCTCCTCGAAGTAGCCGATCGCGGCCAGCGTGTGGTGGGCGCCGAGCTGGACCTTGGGCGCGATCGCCGCGATATAACCGATCGCCAGTTCCGCCGCGAACACGGCATCGGCGGCTTCGTTCTGCAACGCCGTGACCGCGTCTCCGAGCAGCAGGTTCGCCGAGCGGATCTCGATCTGGCACTGGGCGGTACGCTGCTGTACAGCGCCGAAACTGCCGATCACCTTGCCGAACTGCTTGCGGTTCTTGGCGTATTCGACGGCCATCTCGTGGGCGTACTCGGCGGCGGCCAGCGCGCGGGCGGCCTTGCCGAGCCGGGTGAGGACCAGCGCCCGGTCGGCCTGGGCGACATCGATATCGCACTCGGCCACGCTGTCCCCCAGGGTAACCCGGCTCCACGCCGGAACGGCGAGCCCCGCCAGCGGTACGGCCTCGACGATCGGCCGAAGACTAGCCCGGCCACCGTCCTTGGGCACCACCAGCACATGGGTGGCCGCACCTCCGCTGTCGACCAGCGAGTCGGGCGCGCCGGATATCACGACTCGCGCCGCGCCGCTGTCCACTCCCGCCGACGGCAACAGCTCCGTCGCGGCGTACCCGTCGAGCAGTGGCAGCGGGCATGCGGCGCGACCCAGCCTGCGGGTGGCGGCCACCGCCAGGTCGAGGGCGCCGGCGGAGCTCAGTTCGAACCAGCCCTGCTCCACCGCGGCCGACCACAGGTCGGCGACATCTGCGCTTTGCGCGGAAGTCGATCCGCCCCAGTATTTTTCGATCACACCGGCGACGGACTCGTCGAAGGCGGCCAGTTCTTCGTTCATTGGTTCTTCCATTCCGGGGTTCGTTTCATGGCGAAGGCCGTCATGCCCTCGATCATGTCGGCGCTGGTCAGCAGCTCGTCGATGGCTTCGGACGGGGCGTCGACCGCGGCGACGGTGTCCGGGACGCCCTGGGTCTCGTCCATCAGCTTCAGCGACAGCCGCACCGATGTCGGGGAGCCGGACAGGATCTCCGCAGCGAGGTCGCGGGCCGCCTGCAGCGCCTGGCCCGGCGGCGCCACCCGGCTGACCACGCCGAGGCGCTGCGCCTCGGCGGCGTCGATGCGACGGCCGGTCAGGATGAGTTCGGTGGCGAGCTTCGGCGGAATCATCCGCGGCAGCCGCACGATTCCCCCGGCGCCTGCGATCAGACCCACCCTGACCTCGCTGAGTGCGAACTGCGCGGACTCGTCGGCGACCACCAGGTGGCAGGCCAATGCGATCTCGAATCCGCCGCCCATGGCGAAGCCGTTGACCGCCGCGATCACCGGCTTGGTCATCCCGCGTCGACTGGTGATACCGGCAAAGCCGCTCAGCGGGACGTACATCGGCTTGCCGCTGGCGCTGTAGACGAGATCGTTGCCGGTGCAGAAGGCCTTGTCGCCCGCGCCGGTGATGATCGCCACCCACAGGTCGGGATCGGCGAAGTAGGCGTTGAAGACCTCGTCGAGTTCCTCGTGCGACGGCGGGTGCAGGCAGTTGCGCACCTCCGGCCGGTTGATGGTGATCTCCAGCAGATGGCCGTCCCGGTGCACGGAGACGAACTCGTAGTCGTCGCGCAGCCCCGGTGGCCGGGCCGGAAAGAGTTGGGCGGCCTTCTCCTCGTTGCCGGTGACGCGGTTTCCCGCGCCCAGTGCGGTGACGTAGACCCGTTGGCCGATCGGCTCGTGGCTGCCGTCCAGCAACTCGAGTAGTTCGGTGTCCTCGGGGGCGACCAGGGCGAGAAACCGGCTGTCGTCGTGCTCGAGGCGCCCGATGACGATGCCGGTCTTCGCCTTACGGCCGTAGGAGACGGTGTAGGTCTCGATGGTCGCCCAGCCGCAGGGGTGCGGGTCGTGGCCGGGTGCGGGGACCTCGTCGAGTTGGCGCTGCACTCGGGCGCTGGCGTCCTGGCGCAGCGCGGTCGGCGTGGTGCCGTAGATGCCGACCGAGGTCTTGGACAGGACACCACCGTTGGCCGAGACCAGCGCATAGCTGCCGGGATGGGCACGCGCCCGGTCGACCGCCTCGGCGATGGCATGCATGGAGTAGTTGTTGCCGGGCCCGCCGAAGTACGGCAGCCCACCGGTCAGCGTGAGGCCCCGCGGGTCGGCCGGCGAGAGGCCCAGGGTGTCGATCACGTTGGACACCGCGATGGGAAAGCACGAGTAGAAGTCGAAGAAGGCGATGTCGTCGAGGGTGAGTCCGGCGACCTCGAGGGCGTGGCTGACGGCGGCGGGCGCGCTGGGCGCCTCGCCCAGTCGTGGCCGCTTCATCAGGCTGCGTTCGGCGAGGTCGGCCTGGCCCTGCAGGAAGACCCACTTCGATTCGTCGACGCCGAGCCTGCCCGCGGTGGCGATCGAGGTCAGCAGGATGGCCGCGCCCTGGTTGACCTGGTCGCGAGCCACCAGACGACGCGGATACGGATCGGCGATCAGGCGGTTGTTGTCGTCGACGGTGATCAGTTCCTCGGCCGAGTGCTCTCGGGGAGCCGCCGAGAACGGGTTGGCCGCGGCGACTTTGGTGAACGGGGCGAACAGAGCCCCCATGGTTCCCATGTGCTGTCGCCGGCCCTCGCCGCGCATGGCCCGGCGGGCGTTCTCGACGAGGCCGTACTGCAGCGGCGCGGACAGCAGCGCGTGCGCCGCCTGCTCACGGGTCATCAACCCCTTCAGGCCGAATCCGCGGTCCTCGTAGACGCCGCCGGGGTCGGCAGGGTCATCGGAGAAGTCCGGCTTGTTCTCCGACTGGGCCAGCTGACGGATCGTCGAGATCGCCTCGGCGCCGGTCAGCAAGACGGCGTCGGCACCGCCGGTCGCGATCTCCCGGGTGAACTCGGTGACCAGATGCTGCGGCGCCTGGCCGCCGACCACTTCCAGGACCGCCCGCTTCGGCGCCGCCCCCAACCGGTTGGCCACCGACAGCGGGAACCTGGTCGACTTGCCCAGCGGTGCGGGCGCGCCCGGTGTGGAGTCCTCGAACTGGCGGGTGGACACCAGGGTGTCGATGGCGGCGATCACCGCGGACTCGTCGGCACCGGTGTCCCGGATCGCCGCCCGGCACGCCTCGACGGCCAGATCGATCGGCGAGAGGCCGCGAAAGTCGTTGTTCTCCAGTCGTTCCGTGCATTGCCCGACGCCGATGACGACGGGGGTTAGGGGGTCGAGCTCGTCGA
The DNA here is from genome assembly GCA_020438785.1 of Mycobacterium sp. GTDB lineage: Bacteria > Actinomycetota > Actinomycetes > Mycobacteriales > Mycobacteriaceae > Mycobacterium. The sequence continues at coordinate 10,782 of JAGQTW010000214.1, forward strand.
TGGTGGTCAACTCAGTCCTCGATCGATTCGGTCACTCGTTGCACGGCGTCCAGGTAGTCCTCGATCATTTCTCGAACGACCTCGCGGGCGGGCTTCACCCGGTGCATCAGGCCGACCCCCTGGCCGACCCAGTAGGTGGCGAGGCTCTGCGCCCCCTTGTGACCGTTCTCGGCCAGGATGTCGATGCGCCGCAGAATGTTCTCCGCGAGGATCGACTGCAGCGGCATGGGTAACGCGCCCGGCCCGTCGCCGTTCCAGGCGTCGGTCCACGGCGAGCGCAGCTGCCGCGACGGCTTGCCGGTGCGGCCCTTCGAGCGCACGGTGTCGCGCGAGGTGGCGGCGAGCATCTTCTGCACGGTGTGCGGCGCGGTCTCCGCCTCCTCTGTGGTCAGCCACACCGAGCCGGTCCAGGCACCGGCGGCGCCCAGTGCGATGGCGGCCGCCACCTGTCGCCCGGTCACGATGCCACCGGCCGCCAGCACCGGCACGTTCGGCCCGACCGCCTCGACCACCTCCGGCACCAGCACCAGCGTGGTGACCTCGCCGCAGTGACCGCCGGCCTCGGTGCCCTGGACGACCAGGATGTCGACACCGGCCTGCACCTGTTTGACCGCATGCTCTCTGGCGCCGACCAGCGCCGCGACCGGAACGCCCTCGACCTTGGCCCGCTCGATCATGAACTGCGGGGGCACCCCGAGCGCATTGGCGATCAGCTTGATCGGGTGGCGGAACGAGACGTCCATCAGTTCTTCACCGATCGAGTCGCCGAGCTGGCCGAACATCCGGAACGGGTCCCCGCCGATGTCGTCGACGGCGATGTCGTACTTGGCGAGGAGGTCGAAGACGTAGTCGCGGTACTGGTCGGGGACCATGGCGACGATCTGATCCTCGGTAAGGTCCATGCCCTTGCCCTCGAACTTCTCCGGGCAGACGATGTCGACGCCGTAGGGCCTGCCCTTGACCTGATCGTCGATCCAGGCCAGTTCGTGCTCGAGCTCCTCGGGGCTGTGTGACGAGGCGCCCAGCACTCCGAATCCGCCCGCGTTCGTCACTGCGGCCACGACGTCACGACAGTGGCTGAAGGCCAACAGCGGAAAGTCGATTTCGAGCATCTCGCAGATGGCGGTTTTCATGGCCCTCCCACATTAGCGGACGATTGTCGTCCGTTATTAGGCATCCTAACCGGTTGCGCGGACAAACCCAAGTGCGGGACCGCCTACCGCCGCGGTCCGGTGTAGCTGCGGTCCAGTCCGTTGAGCGGGAACGTTTCGATCCATCCGGCCGAGAAAGTCGGTATCCGATCGTCGCCCACCCGGCGCACCGACCCGGCCTGCCCGTGATACGCATCGCCCCGGGCGGCGGCCAGGGACCGCATCTGGCCGCGGTCGGCCGCGGTGAATCGCCATTCGGTGCCCGCCGCGTGATACCGGGCGCTCGACACGTACCTGTCGGCGTCGAGCTGCACCTCGGCGGTGAGCTCGGTGGTCGCCATGATCGGCCCCCCCTCGTCTGCCGCGACCGCGAATCCCCAGTGCTCCTTGCCCAGACACAGGGCACCGAATTCGTGGCCGCCGTCGGCGTAGAAGTTGCCGAACGTCACCCAGGCGAGTTCGACGACGTTGAAGATCGGCCCGTTGTTGTAGACCTGGCCGACCGGGCCGTAGAAGTTGTCCATGGACACGAAACCGTGGACCTCCCGACCGCCGACGTGGCCGGTGACCCGGAACGGTTGCGAGGCATACAGATTGCCGCCACGCTCGTCGATGTTGGGGGTGTACCACTGATAACCAAGACCGAGGCGCGAGCCGCGCAGGTCGAGCAGATCGCCCTCGCTCCAGGAGAACTCGTCATCGGCGACGAACAGTTCGAACGGCTCGCTGTGGGGTGTGGCCGGCGCGGCGACCCGGAACGAGGATTGGTCGTCGGCCAGCGTCCAGCGCGCCCCCGCGCCGCGCTGCGAACGACCGAACACTTCCGGTGCGATCTCCAGGTTGTCGGTGCCCACGTTCGACGACAGCTGCAGCCCGCTCGACAGTTCGGTGTTGACCTTGCGCATCGGCGCCAGGAAATTGCCGTCATGGTCCTTCAGGCAACTCCACCAGTAGGTGGCCATCGGGCGCAGACCGAAGAACTCGCGTTCACACCAGGCGTCCGCGGCGGCGAATTCGCATGTGCTGACCAGGCTTCGGAAGTCGAAGTTGCCGCGCCGCCGCGATGGCCAGCGCCAGGATCCGCCGGTCACCGCCCTGCCTTCTCGCGGAGGGCACCGGTCTCGACCAGCCTGCCGTTGTAGGTTTCCATCAGGGCCTCGGTGGCCTTGGGCCTGCGGGTCTCGTCGATGTGGTGCACCCAGCCCTGGCGCCAGCGGTGGCCCTCGATCAGATCGTGGCGAATGGGGCAGCGGCCGCCCTCGGCGGCCTCCCACACCCAGGTCTCACCGGCGCCGGTGTAGGTGATGCGCTGCGGGAAGGCCGACTCGGAGTCGAACGGGCCGTCGAGCTCGGCCTCCACGACGACGTCGTGGGCGATCACCGGCGGCCCGTCACTGCGGTCGATGATCATCACGTTGAAACCCTCGGTTCCGTGGATCAGATGCCCGCTGTGGATCTCCCCGTCCTCGAACTCGGTCGCGAACGCCACCCAGGCGGTCTCCAGCCTGGTGATGACCGGCCCCTGCATGAACTGCCTGCCGTCCTTGGTGTGCATGCTGTCGTGGAATACCAGGCCGCTCACCGGAACACCCTTGATGGAGCCCTTCGCCCGGAACAGGCGGGAGGTGTACAGCATCGGGTCGTCGGCGTCGACCGCATAGAACTGCAGACCCGAACCGACCCGTTCGCCCGTGATGTGCAGGTCGGCTCCGTCGCGCCACTCCATCGTCGTCTCGGTGACGGCCATCAGTGCCTCGCCGTCGGGTTTGACCACCTCGTAGCGGCCGCCGGAGTGGCGGTGCTCGATCGGGCCGCCGTAGGAGTTGGTCTCGTCGGTGGCGTAGCTGAAGTCACCGCCGATCTTGGACTCGCACAGGTGCAGATAGCGGGCGCGGTCGGAGTAGCACCCACGGATGGGCCACCAGTAGTCGCCGGCTTCGGATCGCACCGAGCCGTAGAAGTACTCCATGTTCATGCTCAGCCCGAGCACGTCGTCCCAGTGGGCTTCCGGCACCGGCTCGATCAGATTCCCGACGATCGGGAACCCGTAGTGTCCACTCGTGCGCATCTGATGTGCCACAACAGTTCTCATTTCTTCTCGTTGATTTCCAGAAGCGTGATGGCGCCGGTGGCGCCGTCCACTTCGACCAGTGCTCCGTCCGGGAGCCGCCGGGTGGCGTTGCGTGCGTCCACGACGCAGGTGACGTCGAATTCGCGAGCGACGATGGCGGCGTGCGACATCGGCCCACCGAGGTTGGTGACGACCGCTCCCGCGTAGGCGAACGCGGGGGTGTATCCGACGTCGGTGACCTCGGCGACCAGCACCTCGCCGGGTTCCAGGTCGTCGATGGTGTGCTGGTCGATGATCCGGACGCGGCCGGTGACACGGCCGCCGCTGACGCCGAGGCCGGTAAGTGTCTGCCCCGGCTCCAGTGGCGAGACATCCGGCACCGGCGCCCAACGACCGCTGAAGGCCTGGGGAACCCGGACATCGGCCAGCCGCGCCATCTCGGCACGCCTGCGGCTCACCAGGTCGCGGGCGTCCGGCGGCAGCGCCTCCAGTTCGTCGATGCAGAAGAAGAAGATGTCGTCGACCTGGTCGAGAACACCGCGGCGCACCAGCCGTCCACCGTGCTCGCGCAACAGCCGGCGCAGGATCCAGGTGGCCCGAACCACCTTGTCCCGCCGGACTTCCCGCTCGCGCAGTTGTCGTCCGACCAGCCCGGCCAGCCGGCCGGACGGTCGCTCTGCCGGGCCGCTGTCGAGACTCCCGTGCGCCATTGACTTAGCCACCATGCGGACGAATTGCTCAGGGTCGTCGGCGTAGGTGGTCGACCGCAACTCGCACTCCCCCGGTCCGCGGTGGCCGACCTGGTCGAGTTCCGCGCGGATGGCCGCGTACAGGCGGGGTGCCCGTTCGCGGATCGCGGGCAGCAGATCACCAGGACCGGCGAGGACTGCCCTGGCAGCCGGATCGGACTGCGCCATCGCGGCCAAGCGCCGGACGCTGGCGAGAGCTCGTCCGCTGGCGAGTTCGGCTCCTGCCGTAGGCATCTCACCGCCGCCCAGACGCTCGGCAGCTGTGGCGGTAGCGGTGCACATCAACGCCGCCCAGGCAGCCAGGTTCCAGCCGTGCACGATGAGGTCGCGAGCGAGCAGGATCAGGCTCTCCAAGCGGTTGTCGTCGAGGTCGGCGAGATCGGACGGCAGCATTGCCTCGAGTTGGTCGACGTCGTCGACGAACGCCTTCGAGTCGAGTCCCGTACCCGCCAACAGTCCAGCCCCGGTCGCGCCCACCGCCAGGACGTCCCAGATCCGCCGGGATGTCGTGGCCCTCTCCCGGGGCGGTCGGCGCTCGCCGAACACCGGGGTGTCGCCGAGTTCACGGCCGAAGAACTGTTCGATCATGCTGTCGGGGTTGGTCCCAAGCATGGACTCCGCCATGTAGTAGACCGACGTGACACCGCCGTAGACGCGGTGGCCGAACACTCCGATGGAGCGGGTGGCGATCTCGTGCCCGATCACGCCGGGCAGCCGTAGCCGCTCGGCGATCGACACTCCGCCCGCCCGTAGTCCCCGGATCGTCGACGAGGCCGATGCCGGGCTGAAGGGCCCGGGCAACGCCTCGGAGAGGTTGCTGGCCACGAACGTCGGGAAGCGGTCGTCGATGGGTGTGTCGAACTCGCCCACCAGCCCTTCCGGACCGGCCGGGTGCACGGCGGCGCCGTCCGGTGGGGGTGCGTCGGCGCGGGGGATGTTCTGCACGACCGGCATTCGCCACGGCAGAGTGAGGACGGTCTTGCTCAGTGCGATCTTTCCGCGCACGGCGCGCTCGAAGTCGGTGAGGCACTCCTCGGCATCGAACGCCGGGCGGTAGCCCCACTCGTCCCGGAGCCGGGTGGTGTCCATGATCGGGAAGTTGAGCAGCAGCTCGAATTCCGCCGGTGACGCCTCGACCAGTTCCCGCCGGTAGAGCGCGCCCAGGACGGTGTCGAGCAACTTCTTGCGGGCAGGAAACACGCCGCGGTGCAGCTTGGCGGTGATGTCGCGCACCGTCGGCTCGCCGTCGGCCGCCAGGTTGACCGGCCCGATCTCGCTACCCAGCACGGCCCGGACGAACAGCCGGTGCACATCGTCGGTGTGCACGATCTGCATCGGCCGGTCGGCGGACCCACCGACGTCTGGGAAGGCCGGCGCGCCCAGCAGACGCATGACGGTGTTGTCGACGTCGCGGCCGACGACGATGCCCGGCCGGATCGCCACCCACTCCTTGCCCGGGCGGGCCAGCAGGCCCTCGACGTGTGCCTTGTGGAAGGCATAGAAGTGGTCCGGCGCGGGCTTTAGCTCGTCGTCCTCCCGGAGTCTGACCGAGCCCCCCGGGCGGGCGCCGTACGCCAGGACCGAGGACGCGAAGACGATCCGGCGGCTGCCCGTACGATCCATCGCGGCCAGTACGTTCTCGGTGCCACCGATGTTGATCTCGCGGGTCAGCTTCTCGTCCGGATTCGAGTTGACCACCCAGGCGCAGTGGGCCACGGCCTCGGCGCCGTCGACAGCCCGCTGTACCTTGCCGGCGTCGCGGATGTCGGCCTCGACGAATGCGCTGTCGGCCAACCAGTTCGACGGCCGGTGCCGCGCCAGACCGACGACCTCGTGGCCCTGCGCCCGCAACCGTGCCGCGATGCCCCGACCGAAGACGCCGCTGGCGCCGGTGACGGCGATCCGCATCAGGGCTGTTGCCAGGGGACGACGGGGGCGACGCCCTCCATCGACGTGGTGCCGTCGTGGCTGCGGCGCAACAGCAGGAAGTCCGCCCCCTTGTACGCCCGATGATCCGAGGGGCCCAGCGTGATGATGGTCCCCGGCCCGCCGGTGCAGGACGGGATGCGGCGCAGGGTGTCCATCGCGTCGCGCAGTGCGGTCGGCGTCACATACCGCATCCGGCCCAGCGCCAGGGCGAACGTGTTGCCGATGTCGTAGCCGGTCGACAAACCGGAGGTGGCGTAGCTGTACCCGAAACGCTTGTGGAAGCGCTCGAGCACCGCCGCGAAGACCTCGTTGCGTTCGTCGTACTGGTCGACGCCGACCCAGCCGTCGATCCGGCGGGCCCGCTCCTCGCTGTAGGTGGCGCTGACGAACGCGGTCGTCTGGATCCGCGGCGGGTCCCAGCCGATTGCCTCCAGCGCCGGCCGCACCCACTGGTTCACACCGCCGAGGCCCAGGTACACCAGCGCGTCGGGTTTGGAGTCCCGGCACACCTCCAGCGCGCCCGTCAGCTCCTCGACACTGGTCGCCGGGTAGACCGGCGGCTCGGCGGTGATCACCAGGCCGTGCGGCTGCAACTCGTAACGGAAGAACTCCGCGTACTCCTCGCCGATCTGGGTGCGCTCCCGAAGAACTGCGATGCGCTTGTGGCCGTTGGCTTCCAGCCAGGCCGCCATCACCGCCGGCTCATCCGCCAGCCCGCCGTTGGCGAACGCGTAGGCGTAGTCGCCCCGAAAGCGCACCGAACCACAGATCGTCGCCGTCGGAACCTGCAGCCGCTCGATCTCGGGAAGCAGCGCCAGGCAGTTGTCCGATGTGAACGGACCCGCGATCCCCAGCACTCCCTCGTCCTCGACGAGCTCGCGGTAGACCTTCTTCAGCTCGTGCGCCGACGCCCACGGCTGGGCGTAGACCTCGCGAACCACGATCTCGACATCACGCTCGAGCAGACCCCGCGCCTTGGCGTCCTCGCACGCCAACTTGACCGCATCCGGCCAGCAGTCGCTCAGGCCCGGATGCTCGGGAAGGTCGATGAGCATGCCCAGCTTGTACGGCTCGATCGGGCGACCGTGGTACACCGTGGCCATCGTCAAACCTCCGCTGCCACAGTGAATCCGAGTCGGTCAATCACGGCGTTCTCCTTCATCTCGGCGCTATTCCCAGCGCGATGACGACTTCGTTGACGATCGATGCGATCTGTTCGGGCTCGCCGGCCAGCAGTTCCGGCCGGCACAGGATGTCGTTGGCGACGCCGATTCCCACCACCCAGGCGAACAAGAGTTCGGCGACCAGCGCCGCATCGGGACGATCGATCGAGTCGGCGATCGTGCCGACGATCTGATCGAAACCCTCCCGGTGCAGCCGGCCGAGCTGGTCGTTCTCCCGGGCACTGCGGATCAGCGACACCACGGGCGCCGCCTCGCCGCCGCTGCCGCCGAGAATGGTCTGGACGAGGTTGGCTATCGCGGTGGCCTGGCCGTCTTCGAAGAGGGCGTCGATGTACGCCTTCTGCGGGACGGCCTTGGCGTACAGCCGATCCTTGGATCCGAAATACCGGAAGACCAGGGACTGGTTGACACCGGCGGCATCGGCGATGTCGCGGACCGACGTTGGCGCGTAGCCGTCTTCGGTGAAGAGATGGCGCGCAGCATTGATGATCGCCAGCTTCTTGGCCTCCGGATCGCGACGCCAGCGCGGACCGTCGGCGGACTCGGCAACGGCGTTCCCGGCCACGATCGACCTCCTGGCACTCTCGACGCAGCCCCGGGCCGCGGTGATCCGTTGCGCCTGATGCTAAGTCCGCCGATTCGCGATAGTCAATCCTCGGATTAAATAACTTCAGTCCTCGATCGTCAGCGCGCCCTCGGGGCACGATTCGACGCCGAGCCGAACCTGGTCTTCCAGACCGGCGGGCACCACCTTGCCGGTGCCGATGGAGCTGTATCCGCTCTCGTCGAGGGTGAAGAACTCACCCCCGACGGCCTCGCACATGCCGTGCCCCTGACACTTCTTCGAGTCGACACCGACCTTCACAGCGGTTGTCCCTCCTGCTCTCGGCGGCCCACGTCAGCGGCCCCTGGTCAACAACAATGCGCCGCCAAGATAGCCGCCGCCCGCGGCGACGACGGCCACTTCCGGGTTCCCGGGCACCTGCCGTTCGCCGGCCTCCCCCCGCAACTGCAGGCACGCCTCGTGCAGATGGCCGAAGCCGTGCAGGCGGCCCGCGGACAGTTGGCCGCCGCCGGTGTTGAGCGGCAGCGGCCCCTGACGGCCGATGTTCGTCCCTCCGGCCACGAAGGGACCGGCCTCGCCCCGACCACACAGGCCGAGGGCCTCCAGCCAGATCAGTGTCAGGATCGAGAAGCCGTCGTACAGCTGGGCAACGTCGACGTCTGTCGGCCTGAGATCGGTTGATCGCCAGAGGCTTTCGCCGGCATCATGGGCGGCCATCGACGTCAGGTCCTGGTATTGGTCCCAGTAGGGCCGGCCGTGGATGGCCGAGCCGACGGCATCGATCTCGACCGGCGCGCCACGCAGGCCGGACGCGGCGTCGGCGGCGGAGATGATGTAAGCCGTTGAACCGTCGACCGGGATGTCGCAGTCGAACAGGCACAGCGGCTCGCTGATCATCCGAGCGTCCAGGTAGTCCTGGAGAGTCATCGGATCACGCAGCACCGCTTTGGGATTCAGGCCGGCGTTCGCCCGCTGGGTCATCGCCAACCCGGCGACCTGCTCGCGGGTGGTGCCGTATTCGTGGAAGTGGCGCGTCGCCAGCAGTGCGGCCCAGTTCGCCGCGGATACCGCGCCGAACGGCACGAACCACTGATGGGAGCCGTCCACGCGACTCCCCGAACTGCCAATCACCGACGCCCGGCGGTTGGCCGTCTGCGCCGTGCTCTCCCACAGCGTGCGGAAGCACAACACATGCCGGGCCAGGCCGGCTCGAATGGCCGCCACCGCGTTGATCACCGCACCCAGTTGTCCCGCGGTTTCACTTCCGCCGCTGAACCATTCGAGTTCCAGGCCGAGCGCGTCCTTGACGTCCCAGACGCCGCTGCCGGAGAACCCGGGAGCCGGTCCGTGGGTACCGGGCCAGGTGGACAGCCCGTCGATGTCGGAAGTCGTGAGCCCGGCGTCGGCGGCGGCGGCCAGGGTGGCCTGCACCGTCAGCGACAACGGGGACCGCCCGAGCCGGCGGCCGACGTCGGACTGCCCGATACCACTAATGAGCACCCCGGTGCTCACGGCGGCGCCCCATCCGGCCGGAACAATGGCAACCACACGTCGCCAGCGGGTTCGAACACCACGTGCACCCGCATCCCGATGCGGACAGCCTCCGGCTCGACGCCGACGAGCCGCGTCGACACCCGCAGTTCCGGGTCGTCGTCGAGGCCGATCACGGCGATGACGTACGGCGGGGCCAGGGCCGGCAACCACTGCTGGCGGTTGACGGTGTAGGTCAGTACCACACCGCGCCCCGATGACGGTTCCGGTCCGACGTTCGTGGACAGGCAGAACCGGCACACCGGTACCGGCGGGTGCAGCCAGCGCGCACAGTCGCCGCACCGGGTGATCAGCAACCGCCCGTCGCCACCTCCGGTCCAGAACGGTGTGTTGTCGGCGTCCAGCGCAGGCAGCGGGGCCGAGGGTTCACCCATCGGTGCGGGCGGGCAGGCCGATCGCGCGCGAAATCAGCTGCACCACTGATCGTTTCAAGTCCTCGCGCACAGTGTGGCCCGAACCGTTGGGCCAGTCGAGCGCGTTGCCCCGGATGATGTAGAGGATCGCCCGCGCATCGGCCACCGGGTCGGCGCACCGCAGTTCACCATTGGCGTGCCCGTCCGCCAACGCCGTGACCAGGGGAGCCGACAACGCGGCGATGCACCGCTCCAGGGCCTCCGGGTGGTCGGTCATCACCGTCCGCCAGTTCAGCTTGTCGACCAGGAAGCCACCGCCGGAACGGAACTCACCGGCCCGGTCGAGTTCGGCCAGGACGTAGTTCCACACCCGTTCCGTCGCCGTCCGCGCCTGCCGGGACTCGGCTTCCAACTGGGCGGCCAGGGCGTGGACCTCCCGCTCGAGCAGCGCGACCACCAACTCGTCCTTGCCGCTGAAATGCCGGTAGAAACTGTGCGTCGACAACCGGGCCTGCCGACAGACGTTGCGAACCTTGAAATCGCACCGGGCGCTGTCGTTGAGCACCTGCTGGGAGGCCTCGATCAGGGCCTGCCGTTCGTCGGTCCGTTCGTCGGTCTCAGTCATAGATCCGGTCCAGTTCGGCGATGGTGTCAGCGGCGGAGGTGTGCAGGATCGTGCGCATCCCCAACGAGCGGGCGGGACCGAGATTGGATTCGACGTCGTCGATGAAGACACAGGCCTCGGGCGAGCGTCCCGCCCGCTCGGCGGCCAGCTGGTACACCCGCGGATCCGGCTTGCGCAGCTTCACCACCGAGGACACCAGCGTGTCGGTGAACTTGGGCAGGACGTCCCAGGGATAGGTGTCCACCGATCCCCAGGAATTGCTCACCAGGACGGTCGGGACACCACGGTCGATGAGCTGTTCCACCGCGGCGAGCATGGCCTGGTCGACGTCCCAGGTGATGGTCTCCACCCGCGCCATCCAGTCCTGCCCACACACCGGGCCGCTGGCGTGCCGGGTGAGCAGAGGGGTGATCAGATCGCAGAAGTCATCATGGCCGATGCTGCCCAGTTCGAGTCGTGCGAAGGGGCTTTCCGGGTCGCTGCCGAAGCACTCCGAGATGAAGGGCCGCGGGTCCACCCCCAGGTCGGTGCAGGCGTCGGAGAAATGTTCGAACACCGAGGCCGTCAGGACCCCGCCGTAGTCGATGAGTAGCGCCGGCGAGCCGCCCACTTGGGATCCTCCTCTCCGCGAAACGTCCCCCAAGCCGCCCGATCGGATCATAATAGTAACCTGGTTAGCTAATTAAGTTTTCGGTCCGCCTGGAGGCGGTCGACGGCTGTTACCGATCACTTTGTTTGGCGCTAGTTTATCTATATGATCTGATTGGTCAATCCCCAGTTGAGGAGGCGACGTGGACCTGTCTTTCGACGACGAAGACGTCGCCTTTCGTCGGCACGTGCGCAGCTGGCTGCGGGACAATCTGCCCACCAACCCCCGGCCCACCGACGACGCCGGTGCCCGAGCCTGGGACATGGGCTGGCAGCGCACGCAGTTCGCGGGCGGGTTCGGTGGGATCGCGTGGCCCGAGGAGTACGGCGGGCAGGGCATGTCGCTGGTGCGGCAGCTGATCTGGTTCGAGGAGTATGCGCGCGCCAACGGTCCGGGTATCGGGTGCGCGTTCGTCGGTGTCAACCACGGCGGGCCCACGCTGATCGCCCGGGGAACCGAGGAGCAGAAGAAGCGCCATCTCCCCCGGATTCTGGCCGGCGAGGAAGTGTGGTGCCAGGGCTTCTCCGAACCGGGCGCCGGGTCCGACCTGGCTGCCATTGCCACCAGGGGCACCATCGTGGGCGACGAGCTCGTGGTGAGCGGCCAGAAGATCTGGACGAGTTTCGCCCACATGGCCGACTTCCAGGAGCTGCTCGTCCGCACCGATCCGGGCTCCACCCGCCACCACGGCCTGACCTGGGTGATCTGCGATATGCACACCCCGGGCATCACCGTGCGCCCGATCGTGTCGATGGACGGCCTGGCCGAGTTCTGCGAGGTCTTCTACGACGATGTGCGGATCCCGCTCGGCAACGTGGTTGGTTCCGTCGGCGACGGCTGGTCGGTCGCGATGTCCACCCTGGGCTTCGAGCGGGGCACCGGCTTCATGAAGTGGCAGACAGAGTTGTCCGTTGCATTGGAGACGGTGATCGACGACGCCGCGGCGCGCGGCCTGCTCAACGATTCGGCGGTCGCAGCGCAGTTCGGCGAATTGCGCGCCGAGGTGCTCGCGATGCTGGCGATGACCTACGCGACGGTGTCCGGCGCGGCCCGCACCGACGTGCCGGGTCCGGAGGGCTCGATGATCAAGGTGTTCTATGCCGACCTGGCGCAGCGGATCAACCGGGTGGCCATGGACCTGATCGGCCCCGAGAGCCTGGACCGCGCAGGCCGATACGCGGCGGACATTTCCGAGTACCTGTACTCGTATGCGTCCACAGTCGGCGGCGGCACCTCGGAAGTGCAGCGCGACATCATCGGCGAACGCGTCCTCGGCCTCCCGAGAAACCGGTAGGCGAGCGCCATGGACTTCCTTCCCGACTCCGACCAGCAGGCCCTGGCCGAGGCGACCCGCGACTTCGTGTCCGCGCGGTTCCCCCTGCGGGGTGGCCCGACCGAGGTCGACGAGGCCGAATGGAAGGAACTCGCCGCGATGGGCTGGCTCGGGCTGGCCGCCGGTGAGGAGATCGGTGGTGCGGGCGCGACGTTGGTCGACGAGGCCTTCCTGTTCCGCGAGATCGGCCGCGGCCTGGTGCCGGGCCCGATCCTGAGCACCCTTGCCGGCGCGCGACTGGCGTGGTGGGCGGGCCGGCCCGATCTGGCCGCCGACCTAGTCGCGGGTAACCAGCGCGTCGCCCGGGTGATTGCGGCCGATGACCGGCTGCTGGTCCTGGGACCGGGAGAGGCGCGGCTCGCCCTGGTGATCGGTGACGACGGTGCGGCGCTGCACCCCCTACCCGCGGATCCGGAGTTGCGTCCGGGCATCGAGGACGGCACCGTGGTCGCCCGCGTCGACGGTGCCGAACTCGGCGACGCCGTGGCCCGCATCGACGACGTCGGCTCGCTGTCCCGGCTGCGCAGGCTGATGCTCATCCTGACCTCGGCTCAACTCGCCGGGATCGCCCAGGCCACCACCGCTCACGCCGTCGAGCACGCTAAGACCAGGGTTCAGTTCGGCAAGCCGATCGGGGCGTTCCAGGCGATCAAGCACAAGTGTGCGGACATGGCGACCAACGCATTGGCTGCGGACAACCTGATGTTCTTCGCCGCGTTGAACGAGAGTCCGGCGGGATCCGACTTCCACGCGCTGGCGGCCGCGGCGTTCTGCCGGCGCGCCGCCTTCGCCAACGCGCGTGCCAACGTTCAGATCCACGGCGCAATGGGTTTCACTGTGGAGACGAGCGCGCACCGTTTCGTCAAGAGAACGCACGTGCTGTGCGCCGGGGAGGACCTCGGACAGGCAGCACGACGCCTGGGCGGCCTGCGCCGCCCGAACGATAGGGAGACACTGTGACCGCAACCGAGTTGAAGACCGAGAACATCGCCGGTGTCGGTGTCGTCACGCTGAACCGCCCGCACCGGCACAACGCGATCACCGACTCGCTGTTCGAGCAGATGCGCGATGCGGTCTACCAGACCCTCGACGATCCGGCGGTGCGCTGTGTGTTGCTTCGCGGCGAGGGCCCGTCGTTCTGCTCCGGCCGCGACACCGCCGAGTTGGGTCAACGGGTCGACGGCAAGGACGACTTCACCTTCGTGCGCGAGCACCAACGGCTGCGGCTGGACATGCTCGAATCGCCCAAGCCGATCGTCGCCGCGGTCCAGGGCGCCGCAATCGGCGGCGGCTTCGAGATCGCGCTGAGCGCCGACATCCGCATCATCGCCGACAACGCCGTATTCGCACTGCCCGAGGTGGGCCTGGGGCTGGTTCCCGACACCGGCGGAACCCAGATCCTGCCCGCCCTGATCGGTCCGGCCCGCGCCAAGTACCTCGTACTCAGCGGTGCCCGCATCGACGCGGCGACGGCGTATGCCTGGGGGCTGGCCGAAGAGGTCGTCCCCGCGGCCCACCTCACCGAACGGGCGATGCAGCTCTGCCAGCGGCTGGCGGCACAGCCGGTGCTCGCGATGTCGATGGGCAAGCTCCTGGTGAACCAGGCCTCGGCGGGCGCCATCCGCAACGGGTTCGGCCAGGAGTTGCTGGCCCAGACCGCGCTGTTCAGCTCCGAGGAGTACCACCAGATCAAGAACCGGGCCTCCCAGGCCCGGCGCGAGGGCAGCTGACATGCCACTGCCGCCGCCGCCGCCGCTGGGCTCCCACATGCTCCCCGCGGACACCTATGCCGGTCAGGTGGTCGTCGTCACCGGCGGTGGTACCGGCCTGGGCAAGGCGATGGCGGTGGAGTTCGCCCGGCTGGGTGCGGCGGTGGTGATCGCCAGCCGTAAACCGGAGCACCGGGACAGCGGCGTGCGCGCGATCGAGGCGCTGGGTGCCAAGGCGCTGGGCGTCGCGCTCGACGTCCGCGACCCGGACGCGATCACGGCGATGTTCGACGCGGCCGAAGAAGCGCTGGGTCCGGCGGATGTGCTGATCAACAATGCGGCCGGCAATTTCCCGGCCCAGGCGGTCAAGATGTCGCCCAACGCCTGGCGCAGCGTGGTGGACATCGTGCTCAACGGGACATTCCTGTGCAGCACCGAGTTCGCCCGGCGGGCACTGGCCCGGTCGGCACCGGGAGCGATCCTCAACATCGGGGCCACCTACTCCTGGACCGGTGGGCCGGGAACCGCCCACTCGGCGGCGGCCAAGGCCGGGGTCACCAACCTGACCCAGTCATTGGCCGTGGAATGGGCACCCCACGGCATCCGGGTGAACTGCCTGGCACCCGGCAAGTTCCCGCACGACGACCTGCCCGAGGTGTTGCGCAAGACGTCCACCCCGGAACAGGACGCGGGGCGCATCCCCGGCGGACGGGTGGGCGAGCCGCGCGAACTCGGTTGGGCCGCAACGTACCTGTGCTCGCCGTTCGCCAGCTATCTCACCGGCCACACCCTGGTCCTCGACGGCGCGAACTGGCTGCGCCGCAGCCTCACCATGCCAGAATTCACCTCCATCGAAGAGCAACTGCCCTGATGACCTCCAGCACCCTGATGACCGCTGACTTTCCGGTGTGGTCCCCGACGCGGACCGACACGGTGACCGCGGTGCTGGCGCGAGCCGCCGAGGAGTCTCCCGACAAGGTCTATCTGGACTTCGCCGGTGACACCTACACCTACGCCCAGGTGTGGAAGCTGTCGCTTCAGCGCGCCGCTGCCTTGGCCACCCTCGGGATCGTCCCGAACGACACCGTGGTGTGCATGCTCGACAACAACCTCGACGCGATCATCACCTGGTTTGCCGCCAATTTCCTCGGCGCCATCTGGGTTCCGGTGAACACCGCCCTCAAGGGAGAGTATCTTCGGCACCAGGTCGCCGACGCTGGCGCCGAAGTCGTGATCGCCGAGTCCGACTATGCGCAGCGCATATGCGAGATCGCCGCGCAACTACCGGCACTCAGCCACCTGGTGGTCCGCGGAGTGGCCCCGAGAACGGCCGCCGGAGCAGCCCTGTCGGTCGTCTCGTTGCCCGAGATTGCAGCGGGGTCCGCCCTGTCGCAACCGGTGCAGGTCGAGCCGTCGGACCTGTCGATGCTGATCTACACCTCGGGCACCACCGGCCCGTCCAAGGGCTGCATGATCAGTCACAACTACATCTGCAACGTCGCCGCCAACACCGCAGCCATGCGGGACCCGGCGTTCACGCTGTGGACGCCGCTGCCGTTGTTCCACCTCAATGCGGCGGGCACGTCGGTGCTGGCCACTGCGGTCAATCGGACCACGTTGTCGATCGCCCCCAGGTTCTCGCTGTCCGGATTCTGGTCGGAGATCAAACGGTCCGGCGCGCAGCAGGTTTCGATCCTGGGGACGATGATCACGCTGATCGCCGCCATGCCGGACACCCCGGAAATGGCAGCGTGCTTCGGGCAGATCAAGCATGCCGGCGGCGCACCGTGGACCCCAGAGCTCATCGACACCTGGAGGCGGCGGTTTGGAGTGCAGAAGGCGGGCAACTCGGTGTTCGGCCTCACCGAGGCCTCGTTCATCACCAGCAATCCGGGTGGTTTGACCGCCCCACTGGGCGCATCGGGGCGGCGCAATGAGGACTTCGATGTTCGCATCGTCGACGACAACGACAACGAACTGCCCGACGGTCAGGCCGGGGAGATCATCGTCCGTCCGCGCAAGCCACACGTGATGTTCGAGGGGTACTGGCGGCGACCGGAGGCGACCATGGCGGTGCTGCGCAACCTGTGGTTCCACACCGGCGACATCGGACGGTTCGACGACGACGGCTGGTTCTGGTTCGTCGACCGCAAAAAGGACTACCTGCGCCGGCGCGGGGAGAACATCTCCAGCTACGAATTGGAGTCCACCTTCCGCAGGCATCCCGGGATCGCGGACGTCGCAGTCCACGCGGTGCCGTCCGCGCTCACCGAGGATGACATCAAGGTGACCGCCGTCCTGGCCGAAGACGCGGGGCTGACCGAGGAGGACTTGTGCCGCTGGTCGCTGGACCGGTTGCCCTACTTCGCGGTGCCGCGCTACATCGAATTCCGGTCCACGCTGCCGCGCAACGCGACCGGCAAGGTGCTCAAGGTCCAACTCCGCGACGAAGGCGTCACCCCGGCCACCTGGGACATCGAGACGTCCGACATTCAGGTCGTCAAGCGATGAGGTCGCGTCCGCTCACTCTTGAGGAGCCACGAACATGACACAGGTACAACCAACGAGGGCCGATACTGGCGCTCAACGAGTTGTCATCCTCGACGGTACCGCCGGGCTTTCGCGGGAGTTACTGGGCAACAAGGGCTTCGGCATCGACGGGATGCGCCGCAACGGTCTTCCCGTACCGCCGGCGTTCTGCATCACCACCGCCGTGTGTACCGACTGGTTCACCAACCCCGACCACACCCTTGATGCCGTCGTACGCGATTCGATACGAGAGAGGATCGCCTGGCTCGAGCACGAGACCGGACGGACCTTCGGACGCGGCCCGAAGCCGCTCCTGGTGAGTGTCCGCAGCGGGGCGGCGCAATCGATGCCGGGCATGCTCGACACCATCCTGAACCTCGGCATCAATGACGAGGTCGAGCAAGCCTTGGCCGAGTTGCACACACCCGAGTTCGCCCGCGACACCCGGGAGCGCTTCCGGCACATGTACACCCGCATCGTCGGCAGCGCGCTCCCCGAGACGAGCGTTCCCGACGATCCCTACCATCAGTTGCGGGGCGCCATCAACGCGGTGTTCGCATCGTGGAGCAGCGACCGCGCGGTCGCCTATCGCAACCACCATCGGCTGGACCCCGCCGCCGGAACAGCGGTCGTCATCCAGGCCATGGTGTTCGGCAACATGGCGCACAAGTCCGGCACCGGTGTGCTGTTCTCCCGCAACCCGATGACGGGTGCGAATCAACCGTTCGGTGAATGGCTTCCCGGCGGCCAGGGCGAGGACGTCGTGTCCGGCACCTTCGACGTCGAACCCATCACCGCGCTGCACAACGAGCAGCCGAAGGTCTACGCCGACCTGATGGCGGCCGCGGTCAAGCTCGAGCATCTCGCCACCGACGTCCAGGACATCGAGTTCACGGTCGAAGAGGGCAAGCTCTGGCTGCTGCAGACGCGCAACGCCAAACGCTCCGCGCAAGCGGCGGTAAGGCTGGCCCTGCAGTTCCGGCACGAGGGCCTCATCGACGACGAGGAGACGCTGCGCCGGGTACAGCCTGCCCACATCGAGTCGCTGTTGATGCCCGCCCTCCAGCCGGAAACCCGTTTGGCCGCGCCGCTTTTGGCCAACGGGCTGCCCGCCTGCCCGGGTGTCGTCTCCGGCCGCGCCTACTGTGACGTCGATGAGGCCATCGACGCTGCGGACGAGGGTCTAGACGTCATCCTGGTGCGCAACCACACCAGTCCGGACGACGTGTCCGGCATGCTCGCCGCCCGTGGCATCGTCACCGAGGTCGGCGGTGCCACCAGTCACGCCGCGGTGGTCAGCCGGGAGTTGGGACGTCCTTCGGTGGTGGGCTGCGGGGCCGGGGTGGCCGAGGCGCTGGCCGGCAAGCTGATCACCGTCGACGGCACCGAAGGTGAAGTACGCGAAGGCATCCTGGAGCTGCAGGCATGGTCGGAGCGGGACAACCCCGACCTTCGCGAGCTCGACGATATCGCACGCCGGATCGCCCCACTGCGGGCACATCTCGACGGCGAGCATCCGGTTCTGGCCGGGGTGAGCCCCGATGCGGTGCGCGGGGCGCTGGCCGCCGGGCACACCGACGTGGTGTCGGATCGTCCGTTGTTGGTCATGCTCACCGCACTCGCCGTCGTCGGCGACGAGAGTTAGGAGATCCGGCATGGGCCGCGTAGCAGGCAAGGTCGCTTTCGTCACGGGAGCCGCCCGCGGCCAGGGCCGAAGCCACGCCGTGCATCTGGCCGAGGAGGGTGCCGACATCATCGCCGTCGACATCTGCCAGAACATCACCAGCAACGAATATCCGCTGGCCGGTCCGGAAGATCTCGACGAGACCGCCAGACTGGTGGAGAAGTACAACCGGCGGATCGTTCCGATTCAGGCCGATGTCCGTGAACGCAGGGAACTCGCCGCAGCGCTCGATGAGGGCATCGCCCAACTGGGCGGCCTGGACATCGTCGTGGCCAACGCCGGTATCTGCCCACTCGGTGAGCACACCACTCCCGACGCGTTCGTCGACGCCGTCGACGTGGATCTCATCGGAGTGCTCAACGCCGTGCACGTCTCGTTGCCCCATCTCAGCGAGGGCGCATCGATCATCATCACCGGTTCGGTGGCCGGGCTGCTCTCCAGTTCGTCATCGGGATCCGGCCCACAAGGCCTCGGCGGAGCCGGCTACAGCATGGCCAAGCGGATGCTCGTCGAATACAGCACCACGTTGGCGCGCCGGCTCGCTCCGCGGATGATCCGGGTCAACACGATCCACCCGACGAACTGCAACACCGACATGCTGCAGAGCCTGCCGATGTACCGCGCCTTCCGGCCGGATCTGTCCGACCCGACGCCGGAGGAGGCGATCGACGGCTTCTCGGGCATGCAGGCCATGCCGATCCCCTGGGTCGAGCCGTCCGACATCTCCCATGCGGTGGTCTACTTCGCCTCGGACGAATCCCGTTACGTCACCGGCATGCAGTTCCGTGTCGACGGCGGAGCAACGCTCATGCGCTAGGGGTGCACCGGCGGATCCGATTGGGGAACAGCAATGAACGAACGAACGCCGACCGCAGAGGTGGCGGCAGGACCGCGCCGGGTGCCCCCCGGCTGGCGGGTGAGGTTCGCCCACCACCGGATAACCCTGGACGACGGCCACCGCATCGGCGTGTCGGTCGGCGGCCGCGGCGTCCCCCTGGTGTTCTTCCACGGCATCGGGATGAACCGCCGCGCCTACCTGCGACTGCTGAATCGGCTGCCGCAGTTGGGCTTCCTGGTCGTCGCGATCGACGCACCCGGCCACGGCGACAGCCTGGCCCCGCCTCGGGGTCAGGACACCTTCGGCCGCCGCGTCGCCATCACCGAGCGCGTGCTCGACGCCCTCGGCATCGAGCGTGGGGTACTCGTCGGCCACAGCATGGGTGGCCGCACCGCCGCCGAACTGGCCGCACGCCGGCCCGAGCGAACGCTGGCGGTGGTGTTGATCGACCCGGCGCTCGGCGATGAGTTCGACGAGGACCGCAGTCGGGTGCGCTCACCGCTGAAGCTCGGTGCCGGCCTCGCCGCCGGTGTCGCGGACCTCGCCCGGGACCGGGTGGGGCTGAAAACCTTCGACTACGTCTACCACGTACAGAACGTGGGTTCGGTCATGATGCGTACGCTGCTGCGTCCCGGCGACTTCATGGCGGCCGCAAAGGCCATCGCCTCAGCGGATCTCAGCGCCATCGCCTTGCGGCGGATCGCCCACAACAGGACGCCGGTGGCCATCGTGCACGGCGAGAAGGACATGCTGGTGTCGCTGCAATCCGCGGCGGGCGCGGCACATCTCAGCGGTGCGGCACTCGTCACCCTGCCGCGTGCTTTCCACTCGTGGGTGCTTACCACGCCCTGGACGTTCTCGGCGATCATGGCGCAGCTGCTGGCCGAACGCAGGCTCGGACCCGACTTGTACAAGGCGCTGGCTCGTTGCGCCGCAACAACACCCACGCCCGAGAAGCCCGGGACACTGTATCGGCGGGGCGCTCCGGCGCTGTCGATGGCACCGCCGTTGAGCGTCATCGGCGCCGCCGAGCCGCGGCAGCAGCATCGCTTCCACGAGTTCCGAATCTGGGAGTAGCGCAGACCTACCTCGTCTTGGCCGGCTTGGTCGACATCAGCACCGCCATCTCCTTGTACATCTCCTCGGGGATGGTCCAGATATCGGGGGTGTTCTCCCGGTGCCCGGTCACGGTGACGAACATCTGGCCCGAATACGTGAAGACCGCGACGATCATGCTCATCCCCGGCACCTGCATCATCTGGATGTGCATCCGTTCGAGCTTCGCGCCGGCGAGGTAGAGCGGCAGCGGTGGGCCCTGCACGTTGGTCACCAGTGTGTTGAATGCGGCGGGGGTCTTGTCCCCCAGTCCGGCCAGCAGGCCGTTGACCACGAGTTCGGTGAAACCGGGCGCGAAAACCTGAAAGATGTTCTCCACCACGTTGGTGTGCGAGCTCTTCACCGATTCCTTGGCCTCGGTGGTGGCCGCGTTGATGATCGACAAGCGCTCCAGCGGGTCCTCGGCATCGACCGGCAACTGCAGGGCGATGATGGCGAAATGGTTCTCGAACTGGCCGGTGTCGCTGACGGTTCGGGTGTTGACCGGGTTCCCACAGGTGATCGGTCCGGCCGGCAGCGCGTCATGGTCGATCAACCACCGCCGGATACCGGCCGCGGAGATCGCCAGCGCGACGTCGTTCACCGTGCAGCCGTGCAGCTCCCGCACCTTCTTGACGTCGGACATCGGAATGTTGGCCCACGCCATCGCCTTGTGCGGTATCCCGTGGTGAACGATCTCGTTGAACGGCAGCCGCGGTCCGGAGAACAGCCGGGCGCCGGACCCGGTGTCCGGTTTGTCTTCGCTCCGGGTCGCCGACTTGATCGAGCGCTGGAGGATGACACCGCCCAATCCGGCGAGAGCTCGCACGGTACGCACCGGGCGCATCACCACGGTGGGCAGCGCCCGCACGAACATCTCGCCCTGCGAGGGCACCGGCTCGGGTTTCCAGTCGTCCTCCTTGGCGCCGATCGCCTCGCCGCCGGGTTCGGCGGAGAACATCTGGAAGATCATCTCCACCCCGCCCATGCCGTCGACGGCCGCGTGGTGCATGCGCAGGATGATCGCCTTCCGGCCGTCGGCCAGCCCTTCGAGGAACCACAGGTCCCAGAGCGGGCGACGCCAATCGATGGGCAGGCTGCCGATCTCGTCGGCAACGGCGGCCAGTTCCCTGTCACCACCGGGGGCGGGGATTCCCAGGGTGTGCAGGTGGTCGTCGATGTTGAACTCCGGGTCCTCCACCCAGACCGGTGCGGCCAACCCGAACGGCACCTCGACGAGACGCCGGCGCAACGGCGGCATCACCGGGAGCAATCGGATGAGGTGATCCCGCACGTGCGCAAGCGTCCACGGCTCAGGAGATGTCGAGGGATCGAACACCAGCAGCCCACCGCCGTGTAGCGGATACCGCTCGTTGTCCAGGGTCAGGAACAGGGTGTCGAGGTCGGATAGCCGTTTCATGGTGACGCTCTCAGGTCGTTCAGCATTCTTCGGTGGTGCGCTGTAGCACGATCTTGCCCGCCGAGCCGATGACGGCGACGCCTATTGGAAGCATCAGGATGGAACCGGGTTTTCAGCGGCGGACACCGGGAGAAGCCCCAGCTTCCGGAAATCGGCGAGGTACTTCTCGAGTAGTTCGCGCGACAACCGGGGGATGTCCGACTCCGGTCCGGCGCGGCCGGATTGCACCGCCGCAGTGAACCGCCCGGCCGGGACGGCGGAGCCGGCGAGCGGGGGCGCCGGCTCCGCGAAGGCGTCCATCAGCGCGAGCACGCAGTGCTGTCGGACAGCGTCGGGCAACTGCCGCATCGCTGCGACGAATCGACGGCGCCAGTCGTCGTAATCGTCGATTCGGTCGATCGCGCAGCCGGATCGGGCCATCCAGTCCACGAAGGAGTCCATGGACACCCCGTCGTGGTGCGGGTTGACCACGTTGTAGGTGTGGAAGCCGGCGGTGTCCGCACCGAGCGCGGCGATGGCGGCGGCGGCGAAGTCGACGGGCAAGCCGTCGTAGTGGGCGCCGGACGCATCGCCGCGGTAGAAGGTCCGGGGTGCGATGCCGGTGAGAGCGACACTGAGCAGCAACCGGCTGAACACGTCGGGCACGTTGAGTTGTCCGGCGCCCGTGCGGTGCGCAAGCAACATGGTGCAGCGGAAGACCGAAACCGGTAGCCCACACAGGTCGTGGGCCTCTCGCAGGAGCACCTCGCCCGACCACTTGCTCACCGCGTACCCACCGGCGTAGCTCCCGTCCAAACGGCGCGACGGAGTAGCGCTCCGGACATCGGAGTCCTCGCCGATCGGCGGGTGCTCCGGCGGCAGCGCAACGCCGACGGTCGACACGAAATCGATCGCCTTGAGGCGCTCGGTCAGCGCCAGACGGATGACCTCGGCGGTGCCCGCTACGTTGGCGGCAAACAATTGTGGGTACGGCAGGACGTGATTGACGTGCGCGGCCGGATGGACGATCAGGTCGACTCGCGACACCAGTTGGTCCCAGGTGGCAGCGTCGAGGCCAAGGCCCGGTGTACCGAGATCACCGGCGATCACCTCCAGATGAGCTTTCGCCAGTTCTTCGAATCGTCTGTGCAGCAGAGGATCCGAGGCGTATGAGTCGGAGATGCGCCGGTGAGCTTCAGCAGCATCACGACCGCGCGCCATCGCAATAACGGTGCCGCCGCGCGAAGCCACCCGCTCCAGCCACTCCAGACAAAGGAAGCGGCCCAGGAAGCCGTTGGCGCCGGTGACGAGGATGGTGTCGAAGGGCGGGGTGGAACACGGGAGATCAGCTGCCACAGCTAGGATTTCAGCGGGGATGAATCGATCCAGCATCAGTTCGCCGGCGCGAACCGTGCGGGGATCGGGGTGCACCGCCGCCGGCGTGGGCAGGGTGCCGGAGCCACCGGTGATCGTCGAGGAGACGAAGTCCGCGATGCCCTCGAGATTCCCGGTCGGGTTGAGCACCACGTTGGCCGGCACCTCGATGCCGAACACGCTGTTGAGCACGTCGGCGAAGCTGACCGCCGCCATCGAGTCGCCGCCCAGATCGATGAACCGCGCACCTGGGTCGACGTCGGCGGCAGGTATCCCGAGTGTGGCCACCACCGCGTGGACGACCGTCTCGATGATCGGACGATCGCCGACGCGCGCGCGCAGGTCGTCGAGTTCGGCCACTCGGCTCTCGGCGATCTCGGCGTACAGACCCTCGAGCCGATCTCGATAGTGTTCTGCCAGAGCGGGTCTGGCGATCTTGCCCGCCCCGGTCAGCAGGCCGCTCCCCTGGGTCCACGGCCGGCGTTCGATGATCACGTCCCGCGGAATCTCGTACGGCCGCAGTCCGCTCTCGGCGGCGATCTGCTGGATGGACGCTCGAATGGCCGACTTGACCGCGGCGTCGTCGCCGAGGTCGTCGGTTGCTTCGGCGGCGGGTACCACGACGGCGAGCAGGAATGACTGCGTGCTGTTTCCGTAGAGGTAGATCTGCTGGATGAGGGGGCTGCTGGCGAGCGCCGCCTCGACGGCGGCGACGGTGACGAACTCACCCTGGGAGAGTTTGAGGACGTTATTGCGACGGTCGAGATAGGCCAGTCGTCCCGGCTCGACCTCGGCCATGATGTCACCGGTGTGGTAGTAGCCCTCGGCGTCGAACACCGCTGCGGTGACGTCGGGGCGCTTGTAGTAACCGGGGATCAGCGTCGCCGACTTGATCGCGAACTCGCCACGCGGGTACGGGCGGTCGGTCCGGTAGTACCCCAGTTCCGGAACGTCAACCAGCTTGTACTCCGTGATCGGCGGACTGAGGATGTGCCCGTCCATGGTCATCGGTCCGGCTTCGGTGGCGCCGTACGTGTCGACCAGGTGGAGGTCGAGCACGGACTCGATGACGGCGACAATGTCCGGCGACAGCGGGGCGCTGCCGTACGTCGCGGTCAGGACTCGGCCGCCGAGCATGTTGTCGGCCAGATCCCGCCTGATCCGCGCGGCCGCCTCGGCCAGTTCGCCGGGATCGGAGGAGTGCCGCCGAGCCCGGGCCAGACCTTCCTGGTATCGCTGGTTCACGAGTTCGCACACGCGGGGCACGAGTTGCATCTGCGTCGGCCGCACCGCGGCGTAGTCCCTGAGCAGCTGCGTCATGTCTGATCCGGTGGAGAAGTAGTTGGTACCACCGCTGCCCAGGACGTTTGTCAGTACGGTCCGCCCGCCGACGTGGCTGAGGGGCAGGAAGTGCACGGTGATGGTGGGAAAGATGGACTGACGCCGCCACATCCCGGAGACCAGCCGCTCGGGATACATGGCGCCTTTCGGCGCTCCCGTACTGCCCGAGGTGTAGATCAGATTGACCAGGCGGTCGTCGTCGCCGTCGAGTGACGGCGGTGGTACCGGCAGCGTGCGGCCACGCTCGCGAAGCGGGGTGATGCCGTCGACACGGCGTCCGTCGCGATGTCCGTGGGCCTGCACATGGTCGTGAGGCTCTTCGTCGAAGACCAGGTAGTCCGGCGCTATCCCGGCCAAAGTTGCTGCTGCCAAAGCGGTTTCGAGCCCTTCCGGTGCGACGGCGACGACCCGGGGCTGTGTTTCGGCGAAGATCTGCCCGATCTGGGCTGCGGGCGCGCCGTACGGCAGTGGCACCGACACCAGGCCCTGCCGGATGCAGGCCAGGTCCACGATGACGTAGTCGATACTTCCCGGCCCCAGGATGCACACGAAATCACCCGCGACAAGGGGCTTTTCCGCGCCGTGCCATGCTGCGGCCACCTCCTGGGCTGCGGTCCACAGTTCGCGGTAGCTGATGGTCTCGAAGTCATCGGGCAAGTTGGGGGGCCGGGTACCGGCGGACGGACCTCCGGCACGCTCCCGCCTGCGCTGTCCGAGTGCCGGGCGGTCGGCATACGAACTCATCAAGGTCTCGACGATCTCGACGAGGCGGATGCCGGGCCGGTGCAGTTGGGCGGTGACCTCGGCGGACGGAGCCGCGGCCGCGAACTGGGGGTCTTCGGCATGAAGGCGGGCAAGTCTCTCGGGGAGTCGTTGCTCCCAACCGGGTGCGGCTCCCGTGGTCCGCACCTGTTCCGTTGCCGTCATCCGTCTACTCCACCTGTGCAGTGAGCCGCCACGCCGCCCTGCTGGCATTTAATCAAATTTGATGGCTATGGCACAGGGCTTTTGGCGACAAGCAGGCGGATGGATCCTGGCCATCACCACCGGGTGTGACCTGTTCAGCGATCGTCGGCAGTGGTGGAACCCAGCCCGCTGACCAGCGCGCGCAGCGCGAACTGCAGTCGCTCCCGCGAGGGGATCCGGCT
The DNA here is from genome assembly GCA_020438785.1 of Mycobacterium sp. GTDB lineage: Bacteria > Actinomycetota > Actinomycetes > Mycobacteriales > Mycobacteriaceae > Mycobacterium. Next base: position 36,059 of record JAGQTW010000214.1, read on the forward strand.
GCCCTCGGCGAGCGCGGCCGCCAGGTCCGCATAGCGCTTCTCGTCGGGGACCGCACTCGGACTGAACTCGGCCCAGCCGCAGATCAACGCGGTCAGGGCGAAGTAGCCGGATGCCGCTTCGGTCACCGTGAGCCCACCGCGGCGCAGTTGGGCGACCATGAAACTGCTCACGTCCAGACTGGCCGGAATGCCGCGGCTCTGCAGCATCAGGTGGCCGACCACCCCTGGGAACTCCTCGGCCAGGTCGGCGACCGCGAGCAGCACCCGCACCAGGGTCTCCTCCCAGTTCTCGCCGGACAGCTCCTGAAGGCGCCCCTGGAAATGGCGCTCAAGGGCGTAACCGGCCACCATCGACTCCAGCGCCGAGCGGCCGTCGGGGACGTGGTAGTAGAGGGCCGGGCTGGTGATGCCAAGCTGCTCGGCAACCGCCTTGACGGTCAGGCGATCGAGCCCGCTTTCGCGGGCCACGGCTACGGCGGCATGCAGAATGTCCGCCTCGGTGAGGACCTCGGCCTGAACGCCGCCACGCTGCCCACCGAACTTGCCCGCGCCGCTCACCCGCTCATTGTGCCGTAGACGGCTCAGCCGCCGGCCTGCTGGGCGTGCAGGTGGGGAGAGATCGTCCAGTTGTCGTCCTGGTGGCGACCACCGATATTGCGGCAGCCGACGACCGCCAGCTCGAACGGTGTTCGGATTCCGGGCTCGGCGGCGATCAGCGCCGGCAGGATGTTGATGCCGTACATCGCGGTGCCGAACAGCGCGGGCCGGGACTGCTTGCCGGCGGGATCGCGCAGGCTCAGATGGAGGTCGTAGTCCGGGATTCCGCGGATCTCGACGCCGTAGCCCTCCTGATGCCGCCAGTGTTCGGCCACGTCGCGGCGCAGCCGGTTGACGTGTTCCAGCCGGAAGCGTTCGGCCCCCTCGACGGTTCCGATCAGCCCGAACCGGATGGCTGCCACCGCACCGGCCTCGACCCGCTTTGCCGGGACGTCGAATGCGTCGGTGCAGCGGTGGGTTTCGATGAACTCGGTCACCTCGATGTCCGGGCACCCGAGTGCGTCGGCAAGGCCTCGGATGGACGACCCCCAGGTGTGGTCGATGACACCGGGCCGGTGAAAGCGGCAGCCGTCGGTGTCCATCACCCCCAGCCCGAGATCGTTGAGCCGCCAGAGCGGCAGCGGGTCGTAGTCGCGGACCTCGTAGAGGGTGAGCAGGTCGACGCGCTCGCTGACGGCGGTGAGCACGAACGGCAGCAGTTGGGTGGTGAACCCGGGGTCGATGCCGCCGTAGATGATGGAGGCGCCCCCGGCCAGTGCCGCCTCCTCGATCGGGCCGCGGATCTCCGGCGGGCAGGACCGTGGGTGCAGGAGTTCGGGAATGCCGAGGTAGGCGACGTCGACACCGGCGCGAAGGTACGGCAGCACCGGCTCGAAGCTGCGACTCTTGCCGCAGTAGACCAGCGCGTCGGGCTTTTCGGCCAGAATCTCGTCGAGCGAGGTGCTCAGGGCGGTGCCGCACGGCTCCCAGCCGATCAATGCACCGGCGTCGAGGCCGGCCTTCTCCTCGGAAAAGGTCTGAACACCAACCAGACTCATGTCGTCTCGGCTCAGCACGCCGCGGATCGCGTAGTGGCCGACGTCGCCGACGCCGCAGATGGCGACCTTGAGTTGATCAGGCATGGCTGTTCCTTCGCTAGAGACGGATGGCTCCGCGGCCGCTGATGAGCGGTAGGTCGATGGGGCTGTGGACACCGGGCGGCGCCGTGGTGAGCACCGGGATCGCGTTGACGGCGCGCATCGCGGTACCCAGGACGCCCTGATCCGTCGCATCAAGACCTGCTCCACCGAGGGCGACGTCGACATCGATGTCCGGGTTGCCGGAGATGCGAATCCGGGTGGTTCGCCGCAGCGGATCCACGGGTTGCGGAAACTGCGGTCCGGCCTCGTCGAGCAACCGGTACACGTGCTCGATGACGAACATCGGTCGTCCGTCGACCTCACCAACCACTTTGAAGTGCAGGGCCGCAGCGTCATTCGGGCCATAGCTGCCCGCGGGCACGGTGAACGCGTATCCCGCGGCCGCGAGGTTTCGCTCCTCGTAGACCCGGTCGAGGGTGACCCCGAGCCCCTCGGCGAGCATCGCCATCGGACCCATCCAGTTCAATGCGATCTGGCCGGGAACGTAGCGCTCGGCGTCGGTGGTGATGTCACTACCCAGGCCGGAACGCCAGCGCGGCACCCGGTAGCCGCCGACGTTCATCGCCTCCTGGACGTGGATGCCGGTGATCTCGCGCGACAGGCTGGTCAGGTGCAGCACCAGGGCATCCGCCATGAAACCCGGCTCGATTCCGGTGCACAGGAACGCCGATCCCCCTGCCGCACAGGCAGTCTCGAGCCGGTGCCGGACGTCCGGTCCATCGCCGGACGGGTGCACCAGAACCGGCAGCGTCGTGGCGACGACGTTGATCCCGGCCGCCAGCAGCCGGCACAGGTCGTCGATCACCTCATCGTGGCGGCCGCGGTCGCTGGCCATGTAGCAGACGCATTGCGGCGCCGAATCGATGACCGCGTCGGGGTCACCGGTGACGGCGACCCCGGTCGGCGCCTCGAGACCCACCAGATCCGCCGCGTCGCGGCCGATGAACGTAGGGTTGTGGGCCCACACCCCGACGAGCTCGAGGTTCGGCGAGGCGAGAATCGCCCTCGGGGCCACCATTCCGGTGTTGCCGGTACCCCACTGGACGACCCTGAGTGGTGGGTCCGTGGTCACGCCCAGGGCCGCCAGCCCAGCAGCTCGCAAGCATTGAGCTCGGCGATCTTGTGCGCCTCGTCGTCGGGCACCTCGGACAGCATCTCGACCATGGTCTTGCGCGAGTGCGGGAAGTGCGAGTCCGAGTGCGGGTAGTCGCTCTCGAACACCAGCCGGTCCACACCGATCCGGTCCCGGAAGTCGATACCGGCCTGGTCGTAGATGAAGCAGGCCCACACGTGCTTGCGTGCCAGATCCGACGGGCGGGTCTCGGTGTCCACCTTGGCGTAGTAGCGGTGCCGCTCCCATACGGTGTCCATCCGCTCCAGCATGTAGGGCATCCAGCCCGCGCCGCCCTCGGCCAGCGCCACCTTGAGCCCGGGGAAGGTGTGGAAGGTGCGGGAGAAGCACAGATCGGACAGCGCCCCCATCGAGTTGCACCCCATCTGGGCCACCACCACCGGCGTCGGCGCGTCCGGGCTCACGTACGGGGTGGCCGTCGAGGTGCCGAAGTGCAGCATCAGCGGCATCGAGTTCTCCTGGGCGATGGACAGCACCGGATCCCAGTGGTCGGTGTGGAACGACGGCAGTCCCAGCGGTGACGGGTTCTCCGGGAAGGAGATGCACCGGGCGCCGAGTCCGATCGCCCGCTGCAGTTCGGCGACCGCGGCGTCGATGTCCCACAACGGCAGGACGCACAGCGGCACGAATCGGTCCGGCGCGGTACCGCACCACTCCTCGAGCATCCAGTCGTTCCAGGCGCGAATGCAGTCCAGCGCCATCGCCCGGTCCTCGCCCTCCAGGAACCGGGTGCCGGCGAAGCGCGCGAAGCTCGGGAAGTTGGTCTGCGCCCACACCCCGTCCTCGTCCATGTCCTTGAGGCGCTCGACCGGGTCGTAACAACCCGGACGCATATCGTCGTAGCGGGCCGGCTCCACATCCCAGGTCTTGGGGTCCTTGCCCGCAACCGCGTTCAGGCCGATCTGCGGGTAGTTCTTGCCGGCGTAGACCCAGCTCTGCACGCGACCGTGGGCCTGTGCACCCAATTGCACTGCCGCCGAATCGACTTCGATCTCGGCAACGTGTGGGATCTGCGAGCGGTCGTACTTGGCGGGCATCCGCTTGGTCCAGACGTCGGCGGGCTCGATCGCGTGGTCGTCGACCGAAACCAGTTTCATGTAGTCCTGAAGTGGCATTTTCTACTCCTCAGCTAGTCGAGCGTTGGTGACGGTTGTTGGGCGAGGCTTCATGGCCAGTACTCATCGACCTCCGAACACGACCGGCACCTTGTTGGGCGAGCGCAGGCCGATGCCCTGCACCCACGCGTCCCTACCCCGGTCGGGGTCCAGACGAAGATTGGGGAGGCGGTCGAACAGCGCCGTCATCGCCGCCGTCATCTCGAGTCGCGCCAGATGCGCGCCCAGACAGGTGTGCGGACCCCAGGCGAACGCGATGTGGGCCTTCTTGTCCCGGAAGATGTCGAAGTCGTCGGCATCGTCGCCCCAGCGGGTGTGGTCGCGGTTGGCCGCGCCGATGGAGACCTCGACGATGCTGTCGCGCTTGATATCCACCCCGCCGAGTTCCAGGTCGTCGAGGGCCAGCCTGCTGATCGACATCAGCGGCGGCTCCCAGCGCACGCCCTCTTCGATCGTCTGCGGCAGCAGGGTGCGGTCATCGACGAGTGCATCGAGCTGGTCGGGGTTCTTGAGGAGGCCAAGGAGGGTGTTTGCGGTCGAGCGTGCCGTGGTCTCCCCACCGGCGGGCAGGAGGAGCCGTAGGAACGAGACGATGTCGATGGTGCTGAGCCGGGCGCCGTCGAGCTCGGCGTTGGCCAACAGGGTGATCAGGTCCTCCCCAGACCCGCCACGTCGTTCCTCGATCAACGGCGACAGATAGTCCTCGAGCTTCTTGGAGGCGATCTTCGCGGCGTCGAGATCGTAGAACGCGCCGACCGTCTCGCCGGCCCATTTGTTGAACAGCTCGATCTCGTCGAACGGTAACGCCATCATCTCGGTGATGATGTACACCGGGAACAGCACGGTGAAGTCGCGGTAAAGATCGGCGGAGCCGGCCTTCTCGAACCGGTCGATCAGGCCGTGCACCGCCGGCTCGATCGCGGTCTGCTGCCAGCGGCTCAACGACTTTCGGGTGAAGGCCTGCGCGATCAGCGCGCGATAGTGCCGATGCTCGTCGCCGTCCATGCCGATGATCGAGTGCCCCCAGACCTGGCCGATGGTCAGGTCCCAGATCTTCGACGACAGCCGTTCGTCGACGAGCGCCTGCTGGGCATGGTCGAATCCCAGCACGCAGGTGAACGAGACGTCGGCGAACTCCTTCTGGGTGCGGTAGTCCTGCTTGCCGGTCAGCGACGCTTGGGTCGTCGGGTGCACTGTCGCCTTGCGGCGGGCTTCGGCCAGTGGCGAGTACAGATCGACGATGAAGGTCGAGCGTGGCGTCTCGGCGGTGGCCGATGCGACGTAGGCGGCGTCGTCAGCGGCGCGCACGAAGTCACGCAGGCCTTCGGCTGTGCTGGTGGGCATGTCGTTCCTCGTGGTCTCCCCGGCTCAGCCGGCGTGGAATTGAATCGCCTTGGTCTCGGTGAAGTCGTCGAGCACGTCGGCGCCGAGTTCCCGGCCGACCCCGGAGCGCTTGTAACCACCGAACGGCGCCCACGGGCTCATCCCGCCGGTGCCGCCGTTGATGCTGATGTTGCCGGTCTGAATCCGTTGCGCCATGGCGAACGCGGTACCGGTGTCGGCGGTCCACAACGAGCCCGACAACCCGAAGCACGAATCGTTGGCGATGCGGACCGCCTCGTCGTCGTCGTCGAACGGGATCACCGCTCCGACCGGGCCGAACACCTCCTGCTGCGCCACCGTCATGTCGGATCGCACGTCGGCCAGCAGCGTGGGCTCGAAGAAGAAGCCACGGTCCAGACCCGCGGGCCGGTCGCCACCGCAGACCAGGCGGGCGCCCTCCTCCAGCGCACCGGTGACGAACTTCGCGCTGCGCTCCCGGGCGCTCTCCCGGATGAGTGGGCCGACAACGGTTTTGGGGTCGGTGGGATCACCGATCGGCAGCCGGCGCAGGACGTCCGCAACGCCGTCGAGGTACTGGTCGTAGATACTGCGGTGCACCAGATGACGGGTCCACAGCGCGCAACCCTGGCCGCTGAACAGGGTCAGCTCCTGGGCGCCGCGGACACTCACGGCGGCCAGATCCGCGTCGGCGCGCACAATCATCGCCGACTTGCCGCCGAGCTCGAGAACCACGTGTTTGAGGGTGGCCGACGCCTGCGCCATGACCTTGGCGCCGACGGCGTCCGAGCCGGTGAAGGTGATCATGTCGACCCGCGGGTCGGTGGTCAGCAGCGCACCGACGTCCACCCCGCCGGTCACCACATTGAGCACCCCGGGTGGCAGCTCGGCTTCGGCAGCGGCGGCGCCGAGCAGCAGCGCCTCCAGCGGGGTGAAGTCGGACGGCTTGAGGACGACGGTGCACCCGGCGGCCAGGGCGGGACCCACCTTCAGCAGGTTCACGAAGAAGGGCGCGTTGAACGGGGTGATCGCGGTGACCACACCGCGGGGAGATCGCTGCACCACACCGGCACCCAAGACGGTTGCGCCGTGCCGGTTCTTGAACGTGGTGACGGGCAGCGGCCGGATGGCCTCGAAGCCGGCGGCCCGTTCGATGAAGAAGTCCAGCAGTCCCATCGGTGCGTCGAACTGACTGGGCCGGGCGACCGAGACCGGGATGCCGGCCTCGGCGACCACCAGCCCGACGATGTCGTCGGACCACTTGGCGAGCACATCGCGCAAGCGGGCGAGTCGCGACGAGCGCTCCGCCGGCCGCATGCGGGGCCAGGGGCCGTCGTCGAACGCCCGGCGCGCGGCAGCGACGGCGGCGGCGGCTTCGCGGACCGTGCCGAACGGTGCCTCGACAACCGTCTGCTCGGTGGCCGGGTTCAGCACCGCCGCAGCGTCTTCCGTCGGCAGCCAGTCGCCGTCGACGAAGACGCCGGCGTAGCTGGACCGATTCGGAGTGGTCGTCATTCGACTCGGGTCACCTTCCCGGTGGCCCCGTCCACCTCGACCACGTCACCGGTGCGCAGCACCGCACTGCCGCGCAGTGTCCCCACCACGCAGGGCACCCCGAACTCGCGGGCGACGACTGCGGCGTGCGACATCTCGCCGCCGGTGTCGACAACAACGGCGGCGGCGAAGGAGAAATACGGTGTCCATCCGGTGTCGGTGAACGCGGAAACCAGGACTTCACCGGGTTCCAGGTCGTCCATCGAGTCCGCCGTCAGTACCCGGACCCGGCCCTTGGCGACTCCGGCGGAGACCGGGGTGCCCTGCAACGACTGACCGGGTTCGAGTGCGCCGGCGGCGTCACGTGTCGTCGAGTAGGTGCCGGCGAAGTTCAGCGGTGGCCGCTCGACTCGGAGTCGCTCCCGTTCGGCGCGACGCCGGGCCACCAGTTCCGCCGCGTTCGCCGGCGGGTTCTTCAGCTCGGACCGAATCAGGTAGAACACGTCCTCGGGTTGGTCGATGACGCCCCGATCGGCCAGCCGCCGGCCGATCTCACGGGCGATCAGCCGGTATTGGTGGGTGCGCCGGATGGTGGCGTCCCTGGCCTGCTCTCGCAGTCGCTGGAATCGGTTGGCCACCTCGGCCGCGAGCGCGACCCGGCGGCTTACCGGCGGTGCGGGTTCTTCGGGCCGCCGCTGGGTTTCGGTGAGCTTGGCAACGACGTCGACGAACTTCACCGGGTCGTCGGCGAACATGGGATTGGCCAGTTCGGTCTCGGCGGGCCCCCGGTGACCGTACTCCTCGAGCACGCCGTCCAACTCCCGGACGAACGCGGGATGCGAGTCGCGCAGCTTCTCCAGCGCGACCTCGGGCGCGTTGGTGCGCAGGGTGTCGAGGATGGCCGGGTCGGTTCGGGCCAGACCGGCAAGCCGGTAGGCGCCGCCGGCGATCGCGGCGCTCGGGAGTTCGTCGGCGCCGCCGCGGATCCGGGTGGCGACCCCCTTGCCGCCCTGTTTCTGGACCATCTCCATGATGGGCACGATGAAGGCGGAGGCGTTCGAGGCCAGTGACCAGGCCTGCGCGACCTCGTCGCGGGTGCGGTTGAGTTGTGCGATCAGTTCGACGTCGCTGAGCGACCGGTAGTACGACGGGTCGTGCTGTTCGGCGCGGGCATGGGCGTCGACGCTGCGGATCTCCGGGGCGAATCCGATCAGCTTGCCGGCGAGCCGGGGCAGCATGCGCGCCATTCCCATCGGACCGACTTTCTCCACCTCGGCTATCTCGATGCCGTCGCGGTCACCGAAAAGCATTTCATCCCAGGCCGATACGCCTGCACCCGGCATGGCGGTGCCGAGCGCGTAGACCACGGAGAGATTGGCGTAGATGCCGTGGCCGAAGGAACCCACCGCGTCATAGGTCATCGCGTCGCGCAACTTGCCCCTGAAATTGAAGACATCGGCTGCATTCGCCGCACCGCTGAGCAGCGCGTCCAGGGCGAGTTCCAGTGAGAGCGGTGTCAACGGTCCGGGAAAGGCCTCGGAGGTGTTGGCCGCGGTGAAGACGGTCCAGCCATCGCGCACGGTGGTGTCGAACTCGCCGGCCGCTTCGGATGCGGGATGCCGCGAGCCGTCCTCGGTGGCCCGTTCCGGAACAGTGGCCCACGGCCACCGCCAAGGGATTTCGACGCGGCGGCTGCCGAGGATGATGTGTGCGCGGTTGGTGCGCGCGAAGTCCTCGACACAGCCACGGTTGGTCCAGGCCGGCCGGAACCCGAACTCCTCGGTGAGCTTGGTGATGTCGACGATCGGGAAGTTCAGGAACGCCTCGACCGCGCCGGGATCGAGGGAGAACAGGTTGTGGTCCCACAGGAAGTTCAGCACCGCTTCGGCGCGTTGTGGATTGACCTCGACATACCGCTTGCCGAGGATCTGGGCGATCTCGCGCATCACGATCGAACCCTCGGCGGCCAGGTTCACCGGGCCCCGCCAGTCCGGACGTTCGGCCCCGTCGGCGAAGAACCGAGACAGGTCGTCGGGATGGATGAACTGAAAGCGGTTGGCACCACCCTTCATCCCCATGATCGCCGGGGTGGCGAAACCCTCCTGGGTCACACCGGTCGTGGTTCGGCCCATGATGTTGCTGGCCCGCACCATCAGTGCGTTGACACCCGAGGCGGTGATGATCGCTTCGGCCTCGGCCTTGTGCACCGAATACAGGTGCTTGGGGCTCGGCCGCAACGGATCGGACTCCTTGAGAAGCGCCGGGTTGTCGGCGTGTGCGCCGTATGCCATCACCGACGAAGCGGTCACCAGCCGGGCGACACCGGACCGCTTCATCGCCTCCAGGACGGCCTCGGTCCCGCCGACGTCGATGGCGCGGGTGGCGGCGGCGTCGTGCATCGGGTGGGTGGTCCACGCGAGATGGACAACCGAGTCGACGCCGGCCATTGCCGCGGTCAGCGCGTCGGCGTCGCGGATGTCGGCGCAGATATGCCGATAGTTGGGCGAGGGAAAGGTGTGCGGACGGCGTGAGAGCCCCACCACCTGATGGCCCCGGGCCAGGATCTCCGGGATTATGCCCGCCCCGAAGTCACCGGACGCGCCCGTCACCAACACATGCATGCAGCTTCGCCTGTCTTAGATACCTGCCGTCGAATCTAAGTCGCACCCTATCCGGTGTCAACGTGTCGGGATAAAGATTATCTAGACTCTTGCCCCCGGCCGTCGCGGCCATGCCGAATGAACCGGAATGCCGGCCCGAAACCCTCCGGAGCAGCGAAACGGCGTTCCGGACGATGCCGGAAAGGAGCTAGATAATCCGTATTAGGATCGGCTCCCGAGGCTGCCGGGAGTCTGTTATGAGGCGGCACATCGGATCGGCGAGACCAATGAGGGTGGAGCTCCCATGCAGATGACCAGTGCCGAGATGATCGAGCGGATCGGCCGGCGGACGATCGTCGACGTGCTCGCCGACACCGTCGCCGAACGCGGGGATGCTCCGGCGCTGAACTCCAAAGCCCCGGACGGCAGCTGGAAGCGGTTGTCGTGGGCGGAATACCTGCGGACCGCGGCATCGGTGGCGAGCGCCCTGCGAAAGCTCGGCGTCAAGAGGGGCGATCGGGTCGCCCTGCTGATGCGCAACCGGATGGAATGCAATATCGCCGACACCGCCTGCATGCTGCTGGGGGTCACCACCACGTCGATCTATCTGACCTCGTCCAACAGCCAGCTCGAGTGGATCCTCGGTCACAGCGAATCCGTTGCGATCATCGTCGACGGTGAGCAGCTCGAGCGGACCCTGCAGATCAAGCCGCAGGTTCCGACACTGAAGACGGTCATCTGCGTCGACGAGGTACCGGCGACGGATGCCCCGGTGACCGCATGGGCGGGTCTTCTGGGCGCGCAGCCGCTCGATCTGGACGAGGCGAAGCGGGTGGTGCAGCAGGACGACATCGCGACGATCATCTACACCTCGGGAACCACCGGGCGGCCCAAGGCCGCTCAGCACAGTCATCGCAGCATCGTGTCCGGGCTGGAGTCGATCCACCTGGCCTTCGGCGAGGGTTTCACCCACAAACGGGTGATCAGCTATCTGCCGATGGCCCATGTCGCGGAACGGTTCTTCTCCCACTACGTGGGCCTGCGGCTGGGATCGGAGGTCTACTTCTGCCCGGAGGTGACCGCGATCGGCGCATACCTGCTCGAGGTCAAGCCGAACATCTTCTTCGGCCCGCCGCGGATCTGGGAGAAGCTCTGGGGAGCGGCTCAGGGCATTGCGCGCAGCACTCCCGATCCTGCGGGCGCCGACATGCGCCGCGCCCTCGACGTCGGACTGCAGGCGGTCCGCGCCCGGACCGAGACCGGTGAGATTCCGGGCGACCTCGCGATCGACCTCGCCGACACCGAGCCGGCGCGCAAGCAGATCACCTCGGCGCTCGCCCTGGACACCATCGAGATCGCACTGACGGCTGCGGCGTCGATGTCGGCGGACACCCTCGACGGAATGGCCTCCCTCGGCGTCCAGCTCGCCGACTTCTACGGCATGACGGAGTTCGTCGGCGGAGTCGGCTCGCCGTACGACCCTCGCCGGGGATGTCTGGGCCGCCCGTTTCCGGGCGTCGACATGCGCATCGCGGAGGACGGTGAGGTCCAACTGCGCGGGCCGCAGGCCTTCGTCGGCTATCTGAAGGATCCCGAGCAGACCGCCGCCTCCTTCACCGACGACGGCTGGGTGAAGTCCGGCGATCTCGGCCTGATCGAGGAGGACGGCTACCTGCGGCTTATCGGGCGCAAGAAGGATCTGATCATCACCGCGGGCGGCAAGAACATCTCGCCCGGACCGATCGAGGCGGCGATCGCGAGCAGCCCGCTGGTATCGACCGTGGTGGTGGTCGGCGAGGCACGGAAATTCCCTGCGGCCCTTGTCCTGCCGGACCCGATGGAGGTCGTCGAGTGGGGCAGGCAACTCGACAAGGACGTCTCCGACGTAACCGCACTGATGTCGGATCCGGATCTGGAGCAGGAGATCCTGCAGCACGTCGAGCGCGTCAACAAGGATCTCGCCCGCGTCGAGCAGGTCAAGAAGATCAAGATCCTGCCCGAGGTGTGGGGACCGGACTCCGACGTGATGACCCCGACGATGAAGGTCAAGCGCAATGTGGTGACCGAGAAGTACGCCGCCCACATCGACGGCCTCTACGTCGACGAGGGATAGCCCACCTCCCGCGAGAAAGAGTGTCAGACCGCCGGCGCCGGCTTGCGCTCGTCGCCGTTCTCCGGCACCGTCTCCCCCCAGGCCATCCACGACGTGATGGCGCGCTCCTCGCCTACCCGACGAAACTGGCCCTCGGAGTTGGGCGTTCGTCGTTGACCGGGTAGGCCGAGGTCCACCATCCGGCCACGTTCTTCGGCGACCCACTCCCACTCTTCGCCGTCGATCCAGTAGCTGATGTGCAGCGGCCAGCCGATCTCGTCGCGCTTGGTGACCAGCGAGCGGACATCAGTTGAGCGGGCCAGCACCCCACCTTCGTTGTTGAAGATCGCGAATCCCCAGTGGCCGTTGCCCGATGAGATGTGACCCATCTCCACCGCGCCGTCCTCGTAGCGGTTTCCCCAGGTGTACCAGGTCAATTCGTAGTTGCCGGAGACCGGTTCGTGGCCCCAGGAGTAGCCCGGCGAGGTGAAGGCGTTGTCCAGTCCCATGAAGCCGGTGACCTCGCGGCCGCGGACCGTGCCGCTGATCTCCCACAGCCGGGAGATGTAGAGCACCCCACCCTCGGACCAGGGGGTGAAGAACTTCAGTCCCGGCCCGATGATGCGTCCGGTCAGGTCGGCGTGCGGACCCTCCGACCAGTGCAACTCGGTGGGCGTGACGGTCAACCCGAAGACCCGGTCACCGTGCGGGTAGGCCTTGCCGCCGAAGAATCGTGCCTTCTCCGAATCGATCTCCTGACGGACCCGGCCGATGAACGCGCTCGCCGCAATCTCCGGATCGACACGGAAGTCGGTGCCGGTCACCGGCGAATGGAGCAGGCTCAGTCCGACCGAGTCGCCGCCCTCACCGATCCGGCGGACCATCGAGGTCATGTTGCCCTCGTCATCCCGGACCGTGGCGAACAGGTAGGTGCCGTCGAGGCCGAGGCCCATCGGAGTTCCATGGTGCGACAACGTCTCCGGTGACGGATGGAACGTTCCAACCAGGGAGCGGCCCTCGAAGTCGGTGATACCGCGCTGCACAATCGCGTCGGATGAGCTCATGCCTGCCTCTTCGCACCAGAGTCGGTTTATGTGGATTGTATAGAGAAACTAGGTTGAACGTAATTCATCGCGGGCGTACTGGCAACCACGATCTGGGACGCCGTTGACCCCGCGCGGCTGGGCCTTTGCGCCGCCGCCGAACGGGTCAGCGACCGTGCACCACTGAAAGCTGCTCGGAATGCCGCGCCAGGGCGTCGGCGTCCCAGACCGCGAACCGGTGATACAACTCGCGCTGCGCCGGCTCGGCTTCGCCGAGGAATCGCAGCGGCGGAGCAAGATCGAGCGCCGGGGCCGCGGGCGCGTAGAACCCCGCCGCCGGCCTCGATACCGAGCCGGGGTTCCGCGCGTGGTCGGCAACGGCTCGGCTCACATTGCGCCCCAATTGATCAGCGGTCAGCAGTTGCCGAAGGATCTCGGCCAGCGTCCACGGCGTCGACAACACCCAGGAGTGATGAGCCTTGGGCAGGGTTACCAGCGTTCCATTGCTGTGGATCGCGGTGTCGACCGCCGCCGCCAGCGGCACCACCATGTCGCGCTCACCGTGCAGGATCGCCACCGGTGTCTTGTTCGCCGCCAGCTGGTCGAGTGTGCCGACACTCTTCGGGGAGTCCACGATCGCTCTGGCGGCGATGAGGAAGATGCCGGGGTGCGTCAGCGAGTTCAGCGCCAGACGGGTGACCATCGAGGTGTGCCTGATGTGCTCGAGGTGGTGCAGGCCGACCCGGTCGATGACAAAGTCCGCCAAACCCGCGGCCATTCCGACCGCCGCCTGCACCGGCGAGTTCAGGCGCAACGCGGAAGTGTCGAACGGGTCGCCCACGGCGGCACCGATCAGCACCGCGGCAAGGGCCCGGTCGGGTTCACGGGCCGCCAGGCCGGCGGCCGTCCGCCCGCCCATGCTGTGCCCCACCATCACCGCACGACGCACCCCCAGTTCGTCGAGAACGCGGCCGGCGATGTCGATGTGATGATCGAAACTGTGCTCACCGAGCCGGGGTGGCGCGGTCTGCCCGTGACCGGGCGCGTCCAGGGCGATCACCATGAAGCCGAGTTGGGGCAGCCTGTTGAGCACCCGCAGATAGGCGTGGCGGTTCATGCCGATGCCGTGGAAGAACACCAGCGGCACACCGCTCCCCCCGATGGAGACACCCACGGACCGACCGTCGATCGGGATGCGGTGGTGGGCGAACCGGACCCGCTGGCCGGTCAGCGCCGGTATGGATGCCTCGGAAGCGGGTGAATAGGCTCTTGCGGCCATGGTGTTCTCCTGCGCCTCGGCGATCAGCCGCCGCCGGCTGACAGGACGGTAACAGAATCGGCTCTCTCCACCGCCGGTGTTCAGCGGGCTCGGTGACCCGAAAATCGGATTTCGGCCCGGCACGGCCGCAGCGGCAGTGAACTAAGTTGCAGTTGAGACGGAGGTGCGGCAGTGAGCAACGCCGACATGCTGATCAGCGACATTCTCACCGCTGGGCGTAGCCGGCACCCGGACAAGCCGGCCATCGTCGGCGACGCGCTAGTCCGCACTTACGACGAACTGGACGATCGGGTGGGGCGCCTGGCCGGGGCGCTCGCTGCGGCAGGTGTCGAGCCGCACGACCGGGTTGCGCTGCTCGCCGCCAACCATCCGGGCGTCATCGAAATCCATCTCGCGACAGCGATGATCGGCGCCGTCGTGGTGCCGTTGAATCCACGGGTAACGGCTGGAGACATCGCCTTTCAGGCCGACGACGCCGGTGTCGGCTTCGCATTCGCGCAACCGGAGCTGGAGTCACTCGCCCGCGCCGGTGGCCTCTTCGACCGCGTGGCATGGCTTCTGGGCGGGCAGGCGGACGACCTGATCGCTTCCGCCGGCCGCTATCGGGGAGTCCGCCCCGCCGTTGGGGAGGTGACGGTCCAGCTCTACACATCGGGCACCACCGGGCGGCCGAAGGGCTGTCTGCTCACCCACCGGGCATGGCTGTCGAGCGTCAGCGGCATCGCGCACGCGATCGCGTTGTCCGACAACGACGTCGTATGGCCCCAGCTGCCACTCTTCCACGTCGCCGGATTGCATTTCCTGTTCGCCACCCTGGCCACCGGCGGCACGTACGTGTTGGACGGACCGCGTGACCCGGCCGGGTTCTGGGAGATCGTGCGCGCCAGGTCGGTGAGCATTGTGACGCTGTTTCCGACCCCGCGGCCGCTGATCGAACACCCCGACGCGACCGGTTCTCTGGGCAGCGTGCGGCTGGCGTTCGCTCAGCACGTGGATGAGGCACTGGTGCAAGAGCTTCCACATGTGACGCCGGCAACCAGTTACGGTGCCACCGAGCTGGGAGGTATGGCGGTGCTGGCGCTGGGGGATGACTGTCTTCGCCCGGGAGCCGTGCTCGGGCGGCCACTGCTCGGCATGACGGCGGCTGTGCTGGACGACGCGGATGAGCCGGTGCCGACCGGGGCGGTCGGTGAGATCTGCATACGCGGCGCGGCGACGGCGACCGGCTACTGGAACCTGCCCGAAGCATCGGCGGAATTGATGCGCAGCGGCTGGCTGCACACCGGGGACCTTGGTCGTCAGGACCCGGACGGGCTGCTGTTCTTCATCGACCGCAAGAAGGACATGGTGAAGTCGGGCGGCGAGAATGTCTACTCCACCGAGGTGGAATCGGTTCTCACCGAACACCCTTCGGTCTCTGAATGCGCGGTGATCGGAGTTCCTGACGACCGGTGGGGCGAGGCGGTCAAGGCCGTCGTCGTCGCCTCCGATGCCACCACCGCAGCGGAACTCGACAGCTGGTGCCTGGAACGGTTGGCCGCGTTCAAACGGCCCCGCTGGTACGAGTTCGTCGCCGCCCTCCCACGCAATGCGACGGCGAAGGTCATCAAGCCCGAACTGCGCGCGGCACATGATGCCGCGACCGCGATCCGGCTATCGGAGCGCGACTGACCCTTGACGCACTCTGCAGCGGGAGCCCCGCCGACATTTGCTTACTTTATAACCAGGTTATACTATTTGGTCGATCCGGCCGGGATCACAAGGAAATCGCCATGAAGACCCTCGCCACCCTGGACACGCTTTTCGTCTCCTTGGACACCGCCCGCTGGCCACTGCACGGGGGCGGCGTCTTCGTGCTCGACCCGTCGACAGCGCCGGCGGAACTCACCTTCGATGTCTTCACATCGCACGTGCGCCGTGAGCTTCCGGTGCTGACCCCCCTGCGCCGCAGGCTGGTGCGAACCCCCTTCGGCCTCGCCGAACCGGTCTGGGTGGAGGACCCGGACTTCAACCTCGACCGGCACGTGCACCGTATTGCGGTACCGGCTCCGGGCGGTTCCACCGAGTTGCGCCACCTTGTGGCCAAACTGGGTGACACCCCCCTGGACGGATCCCGGCCATTGTGGGACATGTGGTTCATCGAGGGTCTGCAGCACGGCAGGGTTGCGGTGTTCTTCAAGATGCACCACGCCTACACCGACGGTATGGGTGGGCTGAAGATGTTGTCCCATCTGATGACCGACTCTCCCGAGTCACCACCGGAAGCGCCGCGGGATCGATGGAAGCCCGATCGGGTGCCGACGGGGGCCGAGATGCTGGTGCGCGCGGTGCCGAAGATCATCACCCAACCACTGCGGGCCACCCGGGCCATCACCGGACTCGCGCGAGCCGTCATTCCGGGCCGCCTCGCGGCGCTGTTGCGGCCGACCGTGGAGGACGGGCCGAGTGAACGGGCCACCGGCGCGCCGTTCGACTGTCCGAGGGTCTCGATCAGCGAGGTGTCCCCCGGCCAGATCCGGCGTTCGATGGGCTGGATCCAGGCGCCGATGAGCGACATCCAGCAGGTGCGGGAGGCATTCGACGTCACGTTCAACGACGTATGCCTGGCGATGGTCGCCGGTAGCCTGCGCTCGTATCTCTCCGAGCGCGGGGAGCTGCCAACCGGTCCACTCACCGCGGTCAATCCGGTCAACATGCGCGACGAGTCCGACTCCACCGAGGTGGAGAACAAGTTCTCACTGCTGGTTCCGCTATTGCCCACGCAGATCGCCGATCCCGTGGAGCGGCTGCGGACGATCACGTCTGGAATGGGCCGGGCGAAGACCAGCCTGAAGCGATCCGGCACCAATCCGGTGGAGAACATCTTCGACATCGTCACACCGGGAGCCGTCGAACTGGCGGTCGGAGTGCTGAGCAGTAACATGGCTCCGGACATACCCCCGGTGTTCAATATGTGCCTGACGAACATCGCCAGCACGAGGCAGCCCCAATTCATCTGCGGCGCACGGGTCGAGGAGTTCTACATCATGATGATGCAGGCGCTCGGCATCGGCCCGGTGTGTGCAGTGGTCACCTACGCCGGAATAGCGAACTTCTCCTTCACCACCAACGGTGATCTCGTCCCCGATGCGCAGGAACTCGCCGACGGATTGCAGAACGAACTGCGGATCCTGCTGAGGGCAGCCACCGACCTTCCGGCCGGCGGCTCATCGACCGGCAAGAAGTGCGTCGACTGATCCGACGCCCTCGTCGCGGAAGCGTTCCATGAACGACTCGCCCCACGAGAAGGCGACCCTGACATCCCGGGTCTCCCTGTGGCGCAGAATCTTTCCGGCCTGTGCCCGGTAGCCACCCCAACGCGCCGCGGAGAACTGCGACATCTGACCGCCGGGCTCCAGTTCGAACACCCAGGTGCGGCCGTCATTTGCCTGGAAGCCGATGCGCTGCGCCCAGTCCTCGGGATCAGGGTCCACACCGCCGGTGGTGCCGACGTCCATGGCCACCGGACCGTCGGCGTCGGCCACCGCGACGAAGTTGAACATCTGCCGTCCGATGGCAACCTGACCCCACTCCACGCTCCCGTCGGCGAACTCGGTCGCGAACGCCGACCACGACAACTGGGTGCCGTTGAAGATCTTCCATTCCTTCCAGTCCCGGCCGTGCGGCCAGTAGCCGTGGTCCAGGAAGACGAAGCCCTCGACGGAATCTCCCAGCACGGTGCCGCGCATCCTGTAGAGCTCGCTGGTGTAGAAGAACGGCTCGTCCCCGTCGAGCGACGCGATCTGGATGCCCGGGCCCACCAACCTACCGTCGAGTTGCAGGATGCTGCCCTCCCGCCATGACATCGCACCGGGGGTCAGCCGATAGTCCAGCCCCTCCTCCGGTGCGCCGCCCGCCTTGCCCAGCAGTGAGCCGTGCAGATGATGCTCACTTTCGGAATACTCGCGTTTGACTTCACCGCGGACCGTCTGTAATGACTCAGGGGCCAAGGCGACCTTGCCGGACCGGTTGGTCATCATCCACAAGCCGGCGGTCATGGGACCGCAGAACTTGCGTTCCACGATGTGTAGGGCGCCCGACTCGTCCCGCCAGCCACCGTAGAGGTACATCGACTGCTCGGTCAGACCGAGTGGCTTGGACGTCGGCCGGTGCATCGCCAAATCCGGCTGATAGCAACCAACCGACGTCGCAAAGTTCAGGTCACCGATCTTCGGCGCTGATCCCATATCGCTGTCCCCTAATTCATTGTTGCCAGGCAACGTATTTCACCGTCGTGTACTCGCAAACACCCTCGTGACCGACCTCCCGTCCGATGCCGGACTGCTTGTAGCCGCCGAACGGCGCCTCGCTACCCGACGCGGTGGCATTCACCCGGACCTGCCCCGCACGAATATGCGCGGCGAGCCGCAAGCCGAGCTCGGTGTCGGCCGTCCACACCGCGGCCAGCAGCCCGTACGGCGAATCGTTGACGATTCGCACGCCCTCGTCCGGGTCACCGCTGTAGCGGATCACGCACACGACCGGCCCGAAGATCTCCTCACGCGCCACCGGCATGTCATTGGTGACCTCGGTGAGAATCGTCGGTTCGAAATAGAATCCGCCGGCCGGCACGTTCGCCGGGTACCCCCCGCCGCAGGCGATTCGGGCGCCAGCTGCCACCGCACCGCGCACGGCCGCTCCGATACGGTCGAGTGCAGCCGCGGAGATGACCGGTCCCATCGTGGCGGACGGGTCGTCGGCGGGCCCCACCTGAACCCGTTGCGCGGCGCCGACTAGACCGGCGACGACCTTGTCGTGCAAGGCATCCGGGACCACAACCCGGGTCAGCAGCCCACATCCCTGACCGGCCATCGTCACGAAGCGCATCACGGCGGTGACCAGGGAAGGCACATCGGCATCGGGCAGTGCCAACAGCGCCGACTTGCCGCCGAGTTCGAGCAGGACGTGCTTGAACGTCGTCGCCGCCGACTGGGCGATGACACGGCCCACAGCCGAAGACCCGGTGAACGTCACCATGTCGACCCTCGGGTCGGAAACCATGACATGGCCGACGTCGGCGCCCCCGGTGATCACGTTGAGCACCCCCGGCGGGACGCCGGCCTCGACCGCGAGCTCGCCGAGCAGCAGCGCACTGCTGGGCGCCTCGGGTGCGGGCTTGAGGACCATGGTGTTGCCGACGACCAAGGCTGGTGCCAGCTTCCACAGGTTCAGGAAGTGCGGCGCGTTCCATGGGGTGATCGCGGCGACGACCCCCCACGGCTCGCGGACGACGCGCTGGGCGGTGGGCGGCGGCCCGGGCAAGTCTGGCAGCGGGTATCCCAGCTCCGCGCTTCCCTTGGCCACCATGTCGCGGTAGTGCTCCATCGGTCGCCGAACCTGGCCGGGTTCGGCGACAAGTCGGCACGTTCCAACCTCGGTCTCGACGAAGTGGGTGAAGTCTGCCGTGTGCGCGTCGACGAGATCGGCCAGGCGCAGCAAGATCTCGGCTCGGTGGCGGGGGGCCAGCCCTGACCACTGTCCGTCGTCGAAGGCCCGGCGGGCGGCGGTGATCGCCGCGTCGACCTCGGTGAGCCCACCCAGCGGAACGCTACGGACTAACGCTCCGGTCGACGGGTTGATGACATCGAGGGTGGAGCCGGTCTCGTCGATGAACCTGCCGTCGACGAGCAGATGGGCTCCGGCGTCTCTCATCGTCTGGGGGCGCGTGAGAACTCGACGGACATGGATTTCACACCGCGCATCATCATCGGCCCGTGCGGTTCGTAGACGTAGTCGTCTGCGAGGCGGAGATCCTCCAGTCGGTCCAGGACGACGTCCAGCACCACGGTGGCTTCCAGGCGTGCCAGCGACGACCCGATGCAGAAGTGCTCACCGAACCCGAAGGTGTAGTGGGAGCGGTTCTTTGCTGCGGGCCGATCCATGTCCCACTCGTTGGGGCGGTCCACTAGGGCGGGGTCCCGGTTGGCCTGTGCGACGGCGTTGCACACCAGCGTGCCCTTCGGGATCGTATGTCCTGCGATGTCGACGTCGCGCGCCGTCCGCCGGGGAACCCAGTACAGCGGCGGGTCCATCCGCAGCGTCTCCTCAATCACGTTCGGGATCAGCGAGCGATCGGCCGCCAGACGGTCCCAGCGGTCGGGTTCGGAGAGCAGATAGTGAAACATCGACCCGATCAGGTTTGCGGTGGTGTCAGTGCCGGCGAGGATCAGCTGACGGATCAACGACACCAGTTCGGCTGTGCTGAGCCGGTCTTCGCCGTCGTGCACCTCGATCAGTTCACTGAGCAGGTCCTCTCCCGGACTCTCGCGGCGTTCGTCGATGATGCCGAGCACGTACTCACGCAGCGACGGGTCGGAGTTTCCGTACGTTTCCGACTCCGGAATCGAGGCGGCTATCGCGGCGTCCGCCCACTTGACGAACTGGCTGCGATCCCCCGCCGGGATTCCGGCGAGCTCGGCGATCACCATGGCGGGCAGGATGAACGCGAACTCCTTGCACAGATCGGCAGTACCGCGTTCGACGAAACCGTCGATCAACTCGTGCGCGATGGCGTAGGTCGGCTCCTCCAGGTTCTTGATCGCACGGGGGGTGAATGCCTTGACCACCAACTTGCGCATCCGGCTGTGCTGTTCGCCGTCGATGTGCACGAGACTCGGCGTCACGCCATCCTCGAGCGGGCGCAGTTTGTTGCGGAAGTCCTCGGCATCCTTGAACACCGCTGCGACGTTCTCCGCTCCGGTGACGACGACGGCGCCACCCTTGGCGTGGAAGACCGGGCACTTCTCGGCTTCGCGCTGCAGTGGTGTGTAGGGGTCGACGACCGTGGTGAACGGGTCGAACTGTGCGTCCTCTGGCATCCTTCTTGCTCTCACTTGCTCTCGTCGACAACGGATATGGGGGCGCCCACCCGCTCGCGCAGATCGGCTTGGGTCGCCGGGCTGAGCCCGCGCCGGGTGATCAGGTCGACCGCACGGTCGACCAGCTCGGCGTTGGTCGCGGTCGGGAACGCCCACGGGCAGTCCCCGATGCCGACCCGAATTCCCAACCCCCGGTCCAGGGCACGCTCCCAGAGAGCTTCGCAACGCTCGATCGAGTTCATCGCGTAGGGCACAACCACGGTTTCGTGGTCGACGTCGGCCGGGATACGGGACAACAGGAAGTCGATGACATCCGGGTCGGGGTCGTTGTTGGACACCCACCGATCGGAGAAGAACAGCTTGATGTTCAGTGGCTGGCGCAGGATGCCGATCCGGGCCGCCAATGCCACCCACCGCATGTCGGCCGCGTTGAACACAGCGATGTTGGGGACCAAGCCGAGGTCGGCGAACCGGTCCAGTTCGGGCGGATAGGGCGGCCGGGAGTTGTTGGGGTCGTCGGGACCGAAACTGATGACGCCGAAGCGGTTCTCATCCTCCAGCCAGAGCACCCGCTTGACGTGTTGGACCGGGTCGAACGGTGTGAGCAGTAGGCGGGTGCCTGCCGGCGGCCGCTCGGCCAACGCCCAGATGTGCTCAAGGCTGCCGTGGTAGCTCGGGTAGGCCAGCGGATCGACCTCTTCTGCCGCGGCGCCCAGCACCGTGCGTGACACCTCGTCGTCGGCCCAGGCCTGGATTCCGTCGTCGTAGCGAGCATGGAAGTGCACGACGGTGGCACCGTGCCGGATGCACTCGACGACGTCGCGGGCCACTTCCTGGGCGCCGTAGGGCACGTTCGGGTTGTCCTCTTTGGACACGACCTCGTTGACACCCACCTCGAGGTAGACCTTCCCCTGGTCCCGAAAGCTCACCGCGCCAGTCATCGGCGTACCAGGATCGCCGCACCGGCGGTGGGCCCACCGCCCACGCCGACCGCGACCGTCTCGGGGCGGCCGGCCTGCCGATCACCGCCACGGTCGCGCAATTGCACACAGGCTTCGTAGAGCAACCCACAGCCGTGTAGGCGTCCACCGGAGAGCTGCCCACCTCCGGTGTTCAGCGGCAGCGGACCGTCCAGGGCGATGCGCTTGCCCGCTTCCAGGAACGGCCCGGCCTCACCCTTGCCGCAGAACCCCAGCGCCTCCAGCCACATCAGCGGAAGAAACGAGAACCCGTCGTAGAGTTGCACCTGGTCGATGTCCGCCGGGGTCAGATCGCTGCGCTCCCAGAGGTGAGCCGCGACGTCCCAGGCCGCCATCTCCGTCATGTCCGGCCACTGGTCCCACAATGGGCGGTGCCACATCGCCCAGCCGATCGATTCGATGCCGATGGCCGGATGGGGTCCGTCATCGGCGGCTTCGATGTGGGAGACCAAGAAGGCAACCGACCCGTCGCACGGCACGTCGCAGTCGTACATGCCGAACGGTGTGCTGATGATCCGCGCACCGAAGTAGTCAGCGAGCGTCATCGGCTGCCGGTATACCGCATCCGGATTGCGGGCGGCATTGGCCCGGTTGTTGACCGCGATGGTGCCGAGATGTTCCCGGGTGGTACCGAATTCGTGCATGTGGCGCTGAGCGTGTAGCGCGATCCAGTTCACCGGCGAGTGCGCATCGAAGGGCGCGAGCCACCGCCGGAAGCCGGAGACCGCGACATCCCCCGATCCGGCCAGCGCTGCCGCCCGCCCGGCCGCTCCTTGCGCGGACGCCTCGCCGACGGTTCGGTAGACCAGCACATTGCGGGCCAGCCCGGTGGCCACGGCCAGGATGGCCGAGAAGAACGCGCCCAGCTGACCGCCCTCAGGACCGCCGTACTTCCAGTTGGTCCGCAGTCCCAGGGCGGCGTGTACCTCGTCGGCGCCGGGTCCGGCAAGGCCTGGCGTGTCGAAGCCGCCGCCGGGGAAGGTTGCCAGCCCGTCGATCTCGTCGCGGGTCAGGCCGGCGTCGGCCAGCGCGGCCAGGCAGGCATCGACGGTCAGGGCCATCTCGCTGGACGGCAGTCGCCGACCGACGGCCGAGGCACCGAAGCCCCGGATGACGGCCTGCTGCTCGGGTCGGGTCATGGCGTCTCACCGGCTGTCGTGAAGAACGGCGCATACAGGTCGTCACTAAGCGCCTCGAAGACGACCCGAACTCGCATCCCGATGGTGACCGCTTCCACGGGGGTGTCGACGAGTCGGCTGACGAACCGCAGGCCGGGCTGCTCGTCGAGTTCGACGACGATCACGGCGTACGGCTCCTGTAGATGCGGCAACCACGGCTGGTGGTTGACGGTGTAGGAGTACACCTTTCCCACACCGCTGACCCTCTCGAAGTTCAGTTCCCGCGAAAGGCAGCGGTAGCAGACTGGATTGGGCGGATGCTGCCAGCTTCGACACTCGGCGCACCGCTGCATCTCGAGGTGCCCGTCGGCCCCGGACCGCCAGAACGGCAGCTCGTCCGGGGTGGGCACCGGTCGCTGTCGGAAGGTCACCGGCCGATGATCCGCCCCGTGGACTCCCATGCCGCGATCGCGGGTGGGAAGAACTCGTTGTAGGAGTGGTAGACGACGGGTTTGCGGGTCTCCCCCGCTCGGCGCAGCCAACCCTCGGAGGACCGGTAGAAGTCACTGCCGGATGCCTGCTCCGGCAGTGCCCCGTCGTCCACCGATGACCACTCCCAGTCGACACCGTCGGCAACGTAGTACATGTGCTCGGGGAAGGTGTCCGGGCGGTACTTGATGTCACGGGCGGCCACGTCGGACGTGGCGTGCAGAACTTCACCGCCGTCGGTGACGACCACCGCGAAGTTGAATCCGTCTGCGCCATAGCAGATGTGGCCCATCTCCACCGAACCGTCCTCGTACTCCGTCCCGAACGGGGTCCAGGCCAGTTCGACCCCCTTGAAGAAGTCGCTGTTGCGCCAGGTGACACCCGGGGGCAGGTAGCACTGGTCGAGCCAGAGGAAACCCTCGGCCGGCTCACCGAAAGCCTTACCCGACACCCGGTGCATCAGCGAGGTGTAGAACAGCGGCGTCGGCCCGGTGGGCACGTACACCTGCATTCCGGGTCCGATCCGGCGACCGTGGAACGCGAGATCGGCGCCCTCGTGGTAGCGCAACTCGTGGTCGGTACGCACTAGCTCGAAGGGCTGGCCGGTGGCGTAACCGGCTTCGGCCGGCTTGCTGGCGATGCGGTACTCGTCGCCGGCGGTGGTCACCACCGGACCGCGGAAGAACTCCCGCCCGGCCGGCATCGTCATCTTCCGCAAAGCGCCGTCGCGGGACTCGAAGCACGTACAATGCATCGAGCCTTCCAGGCCCAGCACCCCGCGGTAGGCGAAGTGCAGCTTGCCATCGCTGTCGCGGAAGTTCAGATAGAACCACGTAATCGACAGTGGCAGACCGAAGTACGTCCGCGTCGGATCGGCGTCCGGCCCGATCGGATCGAATGTCCCGACGACGGTGCGGTGACCGAAATCGCCTTTGGCAGACACTACGTCACTCCATTCGTCGCTTCGTCGATGATGCGGATGGTTCCGGCCGTGCCGTCGACCTCGACGAGCTGACCGTCCGCGAGTCGCTGGGTGGCGAGCACGGCGTTCACGACTGCCGGGATGCCGAACTCCCGAGCCACGATCGCCGCGTGCGACATCGGGCCGCCGACATTGGTCACCACCGCTGCCGCACAACCGAAGAACGGTGTCCAGCCGGTGTCGGTGACGTTGGCGACCAGCACCGCACCGGATTCGAAATCGTCATCGGCGTGCACCATGATGCGGACCCTGCCGCGAGCCACACCGCCCGACACCGCCTGCCCCGTGATCACGCCGCCGTCAGCGCCGTCGACCGACTGCTCCGGAGTCCACGGCTGGGTGAAGTGCACCGGATAGTCCAGTGCGGCCAGGCGATCCCGCTCGGCGCGACGACGGGTCACCCGATCCTTGGCGTCCGGCGGCGGATAGTAGACCTCGTCGACCGACAGATAGTGCACGTCGTCCGCGGACTCCAGAACACCGCGCTCGGCCAGCCGCCGGCCCCACTCGCGCAGTGCCATCCTCAACTCGTGGGTGATCCGCATGCTGGCATCGCGGCCGCGTTCCCTGCGTTCCATCGCCGTGATGGCGACATCGACCAGCTTTCGCCCGACCCTGCTGCGCAACGGTGGTGCGGCCGCGACCGGCGGAGGTTGCGTACTGCCCAGCACCGCGCGCAGCAACAGTTCCGGGGCGTCGGCGAACATGGGGTTGCTGAGCTCCGTCTCGCCGGGTCCCCGATGGCCGCACTCGGCGATCAGTCGGTCGAACCTGGCCGCGAAGGCGGGCGCCTCGGTGCGCAGTTTGGCGAAGATGGCGTCCTTCGGGGTCTCGGTGATCAGGGTGCGCAGATGGTCGTCGGCCGCCACCATCGATCCCAGTTCCTGTACGCCGGCCAGCATGGCAGCACTGCGCAGGTTCCGGGTGCCGGCCCGGACGTTCATCGCCGCCTCGTGGCCGTAACGTCGGCCGACCATGGTGATGGCCGGTCCCACCAGGAACGTGTTCATGTTGTTGACGTCCCAGGAGCGCACCACCAGGTCGCTCAGCAATTCCACACGGGCATGCAGTCTTTCGTCGCTCAGCGTCGTCAGATCCGGCCGACTGGCCGCGAGGCGTTCGGCCCGACGCTCCATGGCGGCCACTTCGGCGCTCAGACCAAGGATCTGCGGGCCGGCTCGCCCCGCAGCCTTCACCGCGGTCACCAGTTCCGCTGCGGTCATCTTCGGTGCGCGGTAACCGTCCGGCAGGGGGGTGCCGTTCATCTGCTGCTCGAAGCTCTCGGCGGTCTGGCCGGGAATCGCATTGGCCAGCCGCTTCATGATGGTCATGTTGTTGTAGAGCCGATGACCGATGACCGCCACCTGCTTTGCACTCACCAGATAGGCGAGGTCCGGGTCGAGGGAGAACAACTGATTGACCATGTTGGCGCCGCTGAACATGATCCTGGTGGCCAGACCGATGGAGAACGGCGTCATCGGTCCGGGAAAGGCTTCGGACAGGTTGGCGGCCGTCCACTCCGGAATCGCGGGATCTGCTGTGGCGTTGTCGAATTCACCGGTGTACTCCGTCGGCACGACCTGTACCGCGGTGCCGTCC
The DNA here is from genome assembly GCA_020438785.1 of Mycobacterium sp. Taxonomy (GTDB): domain Bacteria; phylum Actinomycetota; class Actinomycetes; order Mycobacteriales; family Mycobacteriaceae; genus Mycobacterium. The sequence continues at coordinate 61,877 of JAGQTW010000214.1, forward strand.
TCGGCCGAGGTGTCGGGCGGGTGGACCACGGGGATCGCCAGGCTGGTGGGCCTGCGCAGCGATCGGGTTCCGACGGTGATGAAGCTCGATGAGGTGTCCGTCATGTCGCCAACCGCGTCGGCCGAACTGTAGGCGCAGGTGAAGCCGAACTCCTCACGCAACCGACGGGTGTCGCCCAGTGGGTAGTGCAGGAAGAGTTCGATCAGGTCGGGCACCGACTCGAGATTGTCCGCATTGCCAGCGAGCCCGGCCAGCACGCGCGCGAAGCGTTCGCCGCAGTTCACCACCGGCCGGCCGACGATATGGCCCATCTCGGTGAAGGTCAGCGCGTCGTCGGCATTGAGGTTGACCGTGCCGGTCGGCCCGCCGAGGGCCGCCTGCGCGCAGAACCGGCCGACGTCGTCGACGTGCACCAGTTGCATCCGGGCGTTCCGCCCGGGTGTGACGACCACCGGCTGACGGAAGATGTTGGCCGGCGCACTCCACGCGCTGCGCCCCACGATCACCGTGGGGCGCACGTTGACCGCCTCGACGCCGGAGTCGAGAATCATCTTCTCCGCGCGCATCTTGTTGCGCTCGTAGTGAAACGATGCGGCAGGGCGCGGTGTCTCGTCTTCGGTGTAGGGCTGCGGGTGGTCGGCGTGACCGCCGTAGACGGTGATCGAGGAGGCGAAGACCATTCGGCGGCAGTCATGGTCGGCCATGGCCCGCAGCAGGTTGGTGGTCCCGCCGATGTCGATTCCCTCAGCGACCTCCGCGCTCTGCATGGCCGAGACGGTCCAGGCGAAGTGTGCGACTCCGGTGCAGCCCGCGACTGCCCGCGACACGGCCTCGGCGTCCTGGATGTCGGCAGCGACGTATTCGACTCCGGGCACCCTGATCGCGGGTTCGCGTCGGGCGAGGGCCACCACGTCGGCGCCCATCCGGCGCAGCCACTTGACCGTCGCCGAACCGGCGGCGCCGGTGCCGCCGGTGACGAGAACCCGTCCTGGCATCTGACCCTTCTCGCTCACAGCAACCCGTGCAGCTCGCACACCCGCCGGCACTCACCGGGATCGGTGAACAACGCGGCGACCATCCCCGCATTCTGCGCGCCGTGGACGTTGTCCGTCACGTCATCGAAGAACAACAACTGTCCGGTCGGGAATCCGATACGTTCGGCGGCGATCTCGAAGACTCTGGGATCGGGCTTGCGCACGCCGACCTCCGACGAGTCGATCACGGCCGCAAACGATTCCACCGGCAGCACGCCGCTGTTCCACCAGCTTCGCGCCTCTCGCACGTTGTTGGTCAGCAGACCGACCTTCACACCGCGCACCACCAGCTCGGAGACGAGCCGCACCATCTCGGGACGGACCCGCTGGCCGGCGGCCAGCGCGTCGGCGAGCCGGCGGATGTCGACGCGAACACCCAAGCGGGACTGGACATCGGTGCACGCGAACTTGAGAAAGTCCCGCATCGTCGACTCGCCGGTCTCGACCGCGGCGAAGTGCGAGCCGCGCAACTGGTCGACAAAGGTGTCGGCCGGAACCCCGAGGGCCGAGGCGTACTCCCGCAGCGGTTCATACGGGTCGACTGTGAGTACACCGCCCATGTCGAAGACCACACCGGTGACGCGCCCGGCACCGACGTGCGGCGGACGGTCGGCGAGTGATTCGGCGGGCTGCTGGCTCACTTGGGGAAGTTGAAGAGTTCGCGGGCGTTGAGTTCGACGATCCGGTGTGCCTCCGCGTCCGGGACGCCTTGCAGCTGCTCCTGCGCGACCTTGCGGCTGTTGGGGAAGTACGAGTCGGAGTGCGGATAGTCGCACTCCCACAGGATGTTGTTCACCCCGACGATCTCCCGGGCCTCCAAACCGTGCGTGTCGGAGATGTAACAGGCGTAAACGTGTTTGTAGTAGATCTCCGATGGGCGCAGCTCCTGGTTGATGTCCTGATAGAAGCGGTGCCGTTCCCACACCCAGTCCATCCGCTCGAGCATGAACGGGATCCACCCGATCCCGCTCTCCCCCAGGGCGACCTTCAGTTTGGGATGCTTGTGGAAGACGTTGGAGAACAACAGGTCCGACAGCGCGTACATCGAGTTGCAGCTGAACAGTGCCAGCCTGGCCGCAAGCGGGGTGTCGGGCGCCGGGTGCGGTGACTGGCCCGAGGTGCCGAAGTGCATCGAGAGTGGAAGATCGTGCTCCTCGCAGGCGGCGAAGACCGGGTCCCAATGCCCCACGGCGTGGAACGACGGCAACCCCAAGGGGGACGGATTCTCCGGGAACGCGATCGACTTGGCGCCCTTGGCGGCCGTGCGATGCACTTCGGCGACCGCCGCTTCGACATCCCACAGCGGCAGGATCGTCAGCGGGATGTAACGGTCCGGAGCCGATGCACACCATTCGTCGATGACGAAGTCGTTGTAGGCCTGCACGCAGGCCAGGGCGAGGTCGCGATCGGCCCCCTCGAGGAACATGGTCCCTGCGAATCGCGGGAACGTCGGAAAGTTCAGCGAGGCCCACACCCCGTCGGTATCCATGTCCGCCAACCGCTTCACCGGGTCGTAGCACCCGGCCAGCATGTCGTCGTACCGGGTCGGCTCGGTGCCGAACTCCTCGGGCTCCTTGCCGGCCACCGCGTTGAGGCCGATGGCGGGGTAGGTCCTTCCCTGGTACTGCCACACCTGGCTGAGTTCGCCGCCGGTTCGCGCCGGACCGTCCACGATGCGGGGCCCATCCTTCTGAAACTTCTGCGGCAGCCGGTCGGTCCACACGTTGGGGTGTTCGATGATGTGGTCATCGACCGAGATCAGCTGCATGTAATCCTGCAGCGGCATCGTCGCCTCCTATTGGTTAACGTGGTTACCCTATTTGGATCCTAGCGCACCCTCAAGGCGCTGAACAGGCCTTCCCGGGCCGCGCGACAGCAGTCGCGAACTCGTCGCGCACCTGGCCGCGAAGCACTTTCATAGCGGCGTTGCGGGGAATGGTGTCGGCGACCCGCACCGTCACCGGCGCCTTGTAGGACGGCAGTCGCGACCTGACCCAGGCGATCAGGTCGGCGGGGCTCACCTCACCGCGGGTGACGACGACGGCGACGGGTACCTGACCCAGCCGTTCGTCGTCGGCTCCGAAGACAACCGCCTCCCGCACCAGGGGATGAGCCTCGAGGCAGTCCTCGACCTCGGACGGGAAGATCTTGAAACCACCGCGGTTGATGACGTCGTCCGCGCGTCCGTGAACCCAGACGAACCCGTCGTCGTCGACGGTGCCCAGATCGTTCGTGCGGATCCAGTCCGTCCCCCCGCCGACCGCCTGGGCGGACCGAACCTGCAGTAGCCCATGCCGGCCCGGCTCCAGGACAAGGCCGGAATCCGGGTCGATCACCGAGATCTCAACCCCCGGGTGGGCGCGACCGACACTGCCGCGCTTGGTGTCCTTCCAGTCCTTCCAGTCGCGCAGCGACCAGCCGGTGATGCCACCGGTGAACTCGGTGGCGCCGTAACTCTGCAGAACGGGACAGCCATAGGTCTTCTCGAACGCGTCGGCCAGGCCCGCGCCCAGGGGTGCCGCGCCGGCCCAGACCGCCTTGAGGCTGGAGAGTCTCTTGGGATCGATACCGGCGTCGAGGATCATCCGCAACGCTGCCGGGGGTATCGACATGGACCGAGGTCGATATTGCTCCACGGCGCGCGACCAGGTCTCCGGTTCGAACTTGTCCTGCAACAGCAGTCGGCCACCGCCCGACAGTGCGGTGATCAACGCCCACAGGCCGCTGATGTTCGTCGGCGGCAGCGCGCAGATCTGGACCCCGGCACCGCGCACGCTGCCCTCGCGCGCGCTGCCGTTCATGTAGTGTGCCTGCGCTCCGCGCAATGCGCTTTCGATCTCGCTGTGGCGCAGCGGGATTCGCTTGGGCGGTCCGGTGGTTCCGCTGGTCGGTATCAGTATCGCGACCGACCGATCAACGCTCGGGCTGGCGTCCGGAGTGGCGTCGACCACCACCTCGGCGGCAGCGGCCGAGGCAAGGTCCACCCGCACACCGAGCGCGCCCGCGGCGGCGACCGCCGACGTCACGGCCGGTCGTGCCCAGTCCTCGGCATCGGCCAGCACCGCCGCCGGACGCACTGCGATGACGTCGTGCCCGACGGTCGCGTCCGGGAAGGCGGGGTTGAGCACGACGAGCGGGCGCCGGGTGGCGAGCAGGACCGCGAGCGCGACCACCGGACCGGGCCGGTTCCGCATGAAGACCGCGACAGGCACGCCCTCGCCCAGACCGCGTGCGGTGAGCAGGTCATCGAGCCGGCGCGCAGCGACACTGCACTGGTGCTGGTTGAACCAGTCGCCGCGGTAGCTCACCACCGGCTCGTCGCCGTCGGTGAGGATTGTCGCCCTCATCAGTTCGGTCAGGTCCATCCGTCACCCTTGCTGACATGCCCGGCGGTCGCCGCCGCATTCCGTCTATTTATATAACCAGGTTAACGGATCGAACGAGCGGTGTTCAGGAGATGGCGCCCGCCACCTTGAGTTCGACCAGTTCGTCCCAGCCGTAGCCGAGGCCGAGCAGCACCTCGTCGGTGTCGGCACCCAACTCCGGTGCCGGTCGGGGCTCGGGTCGGTGGTCGTTGAACTGCACCGGAGGCATGGCCACCGCAAGCGGGCCGTCCGCGCCGAGATCAAGTGCACCGACGTAGTGGTTTGCGGCTACCTGCGGATCGGCGGCGGTCTCCTGAGGTGACTGCACCAGGGCCCACACGCCGCGCTGGCGACCGAGGATCTCCTGCCACTGAGCTGCCGTCCGGCCGAGGAAGATCTCGTCGAGTTCGGCAATGCACGCCGTGCTGTTGGCGTTGCGGGCGGCGGAATCGACGAAGCGCGGATCGGTCGCCAACTCCGGGCGGTCCATCAGTTCGACGAGCGGCGTCCAGAACCGGTCGGACTCGAGCATCACCAGCGCGATGAACCGGCCGTCGGAGGTCCGGTAGGTGTTGCTGATCGGGTTGCGGGCCGAGCGATGATCGCCACGCGGCATTGCGTCGATGCCGAGCAGTGAGGCCGCGGCAATGTGCGGGGCGGTGCCCCACACCGCGGCACCCAGCAGACTGACGTCGACGACCTGAGCCGTTCCGGTCCGCTCACGCGCGAACAGCGCGCCCACCACCCCGCCCGCGGCGTAGAGCCCCGACTGCAGATCGCCGAAAGCCGCACCGGGCATCGGCGGCGGGAACTCGGCACCCTCCTCGGTGCTGACGTAGGCCACACCGCCCCGCGACCAATAGGACGCCAGGTCGAATCCGCCGGCGTCGGCTTCGTCGCCAAGAGGGCCCAGACCGCTGCCCCGGGCATAGACCAGGCGCGGGTTCACCTCCGCCAGGTCCTCGACGTCGATCTTGAGCTTGCGCCGCACCGGCGTCAGGTAGTTGGTGAGAAACACGTCGGCGCTGCCGATCAGCTTGTAAAGAACCTCTCGGCCGGAGTCGGTGGTCAGGTCGATGCCGACACTGGACTTGTTGCGGCTGAACGTCTGCCACATGAAGCTCACCGGTCGCTGGCCGGACGCGGTCAACGCCGAAGTGATGAGCCCGCGCATCGGGTCACCGTGAACCGGGTGTTCGATCTTGATGACTTCGGCGCCCCAGTCGGCCAGCGCCACGCCAGCCGAGGGAACGAACCCCCAGGTGGCCACTTCGATGACGCGGATGCCGTCGAGTACTCCGGGCATGCGAGGTCTCCTTGTCGGACAGCAGGTTTCGTTACACCAGGTCGAGCGATCCGGCGATGGCGGCGCGGTGGACGGACGGCGGACCCATCAGGGTGGCGTTGACCCGAGCCCGTCGGAAGTACCAGTGCGCCTTGTGCTCCCAGGTGAAGCCGATGCCGCCGTGGATCTGAATGCAGGCATCCGACGCGGCCAATGCTGCCCGGGTAGCGACGATGAAGGCGAGTTCGTCATCGACCACCGAGCGGCCGACGACGGCCTCGGCCAGGACGGCATCACCGAGCTCGACGTCGAGAAGCACCTCCGCACAGCGATGCTTGACGGCCTGGAACGAGCCGATCGGAGATCCGAACTGCGTTCGGCTCTTGGCGTACTCGACCGACATCTCGAGACACATCCGGGCGATCCCGAGTTGTTCGGCGGCCACCGCCACGAGACCCCGGTGGTAGGCGCGTCGCGTCGCCACCTCGGTCTGCTCAGGGCCGGCGAGCAGACGGGCCGCCGCGGCCGCGAACTCGAGTTGCGCCATCCCGCGTGCGGGGTCGAGGAGGTCCGCTGCCGTCACCGAAACGTATTCGCGGGCAACCGAGAACAACTGGGTTCCGGCCGGGGTTGCCGCGGCGACGAGCACCGTATCCGGTTCCGACGGGGTGAAGAGGCCGAGGGTGCTTCCGCTAACCGCCCAGTGGCCGTCGACCAACTGTCCGATGACCGTCGGCGCAGACGGCATCCAGGACGACGACGCGACGGCGCACCGGGACTGTCCCGACCCGAGTTCTTCGAGCAACCCGGCGGCTTCGGCAGTGTCGCTGTCCGACAACAGCGTGACGCCCAGTACCGCGGTCGCCAGGAAGCCGGAGAATGACAGCGCTCTGCCGAGTTCGGTTGCGACAAGCGTCATCTCGCGCTCACCCAGGCCCAGACCGCCACGATCGTAATCCACCAGCAAGCCGGCCAGGCCGAGCTCGTCGAGGATGTCGGCGCCGTCTGCGGCCAATGCCCGCCGGGTGGTGGCCCTCAGGTCGTCGAGCATATCGTCACTCATCGCAGCGTCCTCCGGTTCGCACGGAGAATACTATAACCAGGTTATCCGATGAGCTCGAGGAGCTCCCGTTGGCCTTGGTCCTTGAGCATCCGGTCGGTGGTCTCCTCGAGATGGCGCCGCCACAGCGTCTCGGCGTCGGCGGCCTTTCCTTCCTCGACCAACCGCACCAGCTTGCGATGCACCCGATGGGCCAGTTCGGCATCTGTGCGCTTGTCGGCGTCGTCAAGCGCACGCTGCCACACCGCCTGGGTGTGCGCCATGGTGATCTCGGCCATGATGTCGGCGAACAGGGCCAGGGTGTTGCTGCCGGAGAGTTCGACCACCAAGGTGTGGAACTCGGCGTGCACCCGACCCCAGCGCCGCGGTTCGCCGATCGCGTCGGCTTCCCGTTCGAGCGCCTCGCGGAGTTGCTGAATCGTTTGGGGCGTGCGATTTTCGGCGAGCAAGCGCACCGCGGGCGGTTCGATGATCGCGCGGGCACGGAACACGTCGAAGACCGTGGTGTGTTCGTACTGCAGCAGGCCGCCGGCCAGCCGGGCCACCGGTCCGGGCCGCGGCGCGTTGACCCGTGCGCCACCCTTGCTGCCGCGGCGAATGGTCAGCATCGACTCCGACTGCAGAATCCGGATCGCTTCCCGCAGCACCGGCCGCGACACCTGGTACTGCTCGAGCAGTTGTGCCTCGTTGGGCAGGAAGTCGCCATCCCGAAACTCGCCGAGGATGATCTTGCGACGAATGTTGTCCGCCACCAACTGGCCGGCGGTCGGGTGCGCGATAGCATCACTGTCGGGATACACGGTGCCATTGTCGCACCAATAAGTAATCCTGGTTACCCCATAGCTGCCGCGCGGGTCACGTCCTTGGACAGCCGTTCGATCCACTAATCGATAACCAGGTTAGTATTCAGGCTCTCAACAGCCCGATCGGTTCCCCGACAGCAGAGGTGTGATGGACGCCCAGCAGGCATCGCTCGAGGCCTTCCGTAGCGAGGCCAAGGCGTTTCTCGACGCTCACGCCGAACATCGGCCCGACGGGTTTCCGGACGCCATGTTCGCCCAGTTTCGTCCCATCGAGGACCCGGAGGCTTGGCAGAGCAGCTGCATCAGGTGGCAGCGGCTGTGCTTCGAGAACGGTTTCGCCGGGCTGACCTGGCCCCGCGGGGTCGGCGGCCGAGACCTGCCGTCGTCATTCGCACTCGCCTGGGCCGACCTGGAATCCGAGTACGACGTCCCGCGGGGCCTCTTCGGCGTCACCCTCGAGATGGTCGGACCGACGCTGCTCGCTGTCGGCACAACCGAACAGCGCGAGCACTGCACCGCGATCCTGCGCGGCGACGAAGTGTGGTGCCAACTGTTCAGTGAGCCGGGGGCCGGCAGCGACCTGGCCGGCATCAGCACCCGGGCGGCCCGCACCGAAACCGGATGGCGGGTCACCGGCCAGAAGGTCTGGACCTCCGAGGCGCGGCACGCCAGATACGGCTATCTGCTGGCCAGAAGCGATCCCTCGCAGAGCCGCCATCACGGCCTCACCGCGTTCATCCTCGACATGACGGCACCCGGCGTCGACGTCCGCCCGTTGAAGCAGATGACCGGCGGCGCCTCCTTTTCCGAAGTGTTCCTCGACGACGTGGAACTGCCCGCCGAAGCCGTTCTCGGCGAGGTCGGGGGCGGTTGGTCGGTGGCCATGACGACACTGGGCTTCGAGCGGTTCTCCACCTTCGGCCGCTCACTGGGCCGACTGGTTCGACAGGCCGCCGGTCTCGGCTGGTCCGACGGCGCGGCCCGGGACGCCTTCATCGACGCGGCCATCGACCAGCGTGCCCTGGCCGCCTTCGAGGCCGCGATGCACCAGAAGCTCCTGGCCGGTACTCCGCCCGGGCCGGAAGCCGCGCTGGCCAAACTGGCCACCGGAACGGTGGTCAGCAAGCTCGCCGATGCGCTGGCGGCTGAGCTGGGTCCACAACTATCCCAGCCGGATTCGCGCCTGGACGACTGGCGGCTGGTGCTGCTGACCGCACCCGCCTTCCACATCGCCGGCGGGACCGATGAGATCGTGAAAACCATGGTCGCCGAGCGTGTGCTCGGCCTGCCGAGAGCGCGAGCGTGAAGATCATCGACGCGTGGGTGCAGCCGTGGCCTGCCGACGCGGTGGCCAAGATGCCGCAGCGCATCTTCACGCTGTCCGACCGGATGGAGGGCGGGGCGCGGATGCGCGCCGGTATTCCACTGGAGACGCTCATCGCGGAGATGGATGCAGCCGGTGTCGACACCGCGCTGTGCTCGGCCGGCCCGCTGATCCCCAACGAGGCGGTGGTCGAGGCCGTCACCCGTTATCCCGATCGCCTGATCGGGGTGGCGGCCGCCAACCCGTGGTCACCGGACGGAGTCATGCCTGCGGTGCGCGAGTTACAAAGACTGGTAGAGGCTTACGGGTTCAAGGGCCTCAAGCTCGAACCGTTCATCCTCGACAAGATCCCCACCGAGGCCCAGTGGTATCCGCTCTACGCAGCATGTACCGATCTCGACATCACCCTACAGGTTCAGGTCGGTGGAACCGGCCCGTCCAACTACACCTCGGAAACCGGCCGCCCCGGCCATATCGACCGGGTGGCCATCGACTTCCCGGAGCTTCGAATCGTCGCCGGACACATCGGCTGGCCGTGGACCGAGGAGATGATCGCAGTCGCCGCCAAGCACCCCAACGTATGGATCGACACCAGCGCACATCTACCCAAGTACTACCCGTCGCAGTTCGTCCACTTCCTGCGCAGTTACGGCAGACGCAAGTGCATCTGGGCAAGCGACTGGCCCATCCTGACCTTCGCCTCTGCCTTCGACGGCCTGGACGGGCTGGGTCTAGGTGATGACGTTAAGCAGTTGTTCCTGCATGACAACGCGGTCGCCGCATTCAAGCTCGACCAGTGATTCCCCTTCCACACGAGCCGACGACTCGGTCAACGAGAGAGTCAAGTTCCCGGCTGCCCGCACCGGCATCAGGTCGAACAGCTCATCCTCGGTGCCGACGCGCACATGACGGCCGGTGAGTGCGTAGAGCATCGCCGTCGCCACGAAAGCCGTGCGTTTGTTGCCATCGACCAGGCCGCGATTGGTGGCCAACGATTGCAGCAGCGCACACTGCTCGTAGGATCCGCGTTCTTGCGGCTCCTACGAGGTCGTGATGGGCCCAAAGGCGCGATGCTTGCACTTCGACCGGATAGTTTTATATAACCAGGTTAGTAATTTTAGCGGCTGGAGAGTCACCATGCAGTTCACCGAGGAACACGATCTGTTCCGGACCGCGGTGCGCGAGATGCTGATCAAGACGGTCCAGCCGCACTACGACGAGTGGGAAGAGCGCGGCCAGTTCCCGGGCCACGAACTGTTTCCGGAGTTCGCCAAGCTCGGTCTGCTCGGCCTCGAATACGACACGGCCTATGGCGGGGAGGGCGCCGACCACTGGTTCACCGTCATCGCCTGTGAGGAGTTCGGCCGGCTTCCCGGCAACGGAATCCCGATGGCCTACAACGTGCAAGCCAACATGGCCACGCCGTCCCTGCACGAGCACGGCAGCGACGAACTCAGGCGCCAGTACCTGGCTCCCGCGATCGCCGGTGAGCAAATCTGCTCGATAGCGGTGACCGAACCCGACGCCGGTTCCGACGTGGCGGGCATCCGGACCCGGGCGGTACGCGACGGCGGCGACTGGCTGATCAGCGGCGCGAAGACCTACATCACCAATGGTGTTCAGGCCGACTGGTTGTGCCTGCTGGTGCGGACCTCCGACGAGGGCGGCTACCGCGGCATGAGCCAGGTGGTCGTGCCCACCGACGCACCGGGCCTGACCGTGAGCCGTTCGTTGAAGAAGCTCGGCAACTGGTGCTCGGACACCGCCGAGCTGACCTTCGATCGAGTACGGGTTCCGGTGAACAACACCATCGGCGAGGTCGGCCGCGGCTTCCAGCAGC